>JBPOFV010000041.1:0-11179 GCA_051252335.1 Marinicella sp.
GTGAAAAACCACTGAAAAAACAAACCATAACCATCGAAGATGGTGTGATTGTGAAAGTTGAAAGTGGTTTCAAAGAATTTAAAAATGCGGCTGGCATGAATTTAATTCAACTCAGAGATTCATTTGTGATGCCAGGCTTGATGGATATGCATGTTCATTTACAAGGTGAATTAGGGCCGAACAGAGATCGTGATGCTTTAAAAATGTCATCACAATTGGTTGGCATGCGTACCATCCATCATGGTAAGAAAACACTGATGGCAGGGTTTACTACGGTCAGGGATGTTGGGTCGAACTCTCAGTATATGTATGCTTATCGTGATGCCATTAACCGAGGTTGGGTTGATGGGCCAAGAGTCATTGCGGCAGGCGGTGTAGGAATTACAGGTGGACATGCAGATGTCAGTGGCATCAAACCTGACCTGATGGAATTCTATACCGATAAATCAATATGTGACGGACCTTATGATTGTCGTCGTGCAGCCAGAGACGCCATCAAGTATGGTGCTGACTTGATTAAAATTACTTCCACCGGTGGGGTGATGACTGACAGAGCCACAGGAACGGGTCAACAAATGGAAATGGATGAACTGAAAGAAGTGGTTTTAGCCGCCAAACGCATGGGTAAAAAAGTAGCCTCTCATGCTCATCATGAAGATGGCATCATCGCTGCACTCAAAGCTGGGGTTCATAGCATTGAACATGGCACATATGCAGGTAAGGAAGCAATTAAACTGTTTAAGCAAACGGGTGCTTATTTAGTACCAACCTTGTTGGCAGGTGACACTGTTGTAAATATGGCTAAAAATACAGACATATTACCTTCTGCCGTTGCTGCAAAAGCCCTAAAAGTTGGTACTGATATGCAAGGTAACTTCATCAAAGCTTACGATAGTGGCGTGAAAATTGCCTTTGGGACAGACAGTGGTGTCTCTAAGCATGGGATCAATGCTCAAGAAGCTGTCTTGATGAGCGAAGCAGGCATGCCCAATGCTGAAATATTAGTCAGTGCCACCATCAATACAGCCGATTTGATTGGCATGAGTGAGCAAATTGGCACCATTGAAGTGGGCAAACTGGCTGACATCATTGCAACCACCCATTCGCCCATTGATGACATCAAAGAACTGTTAGATGTGGATTTTGTAATGAAAGGCGGGAAAATTCATAAAAATTCAACTGGTAACAATGACACACCATAAAACGCTGCTGTGTTTGTTGTGCTTTGGGTTGATGGCTTGTCAACCCAAAGGCCAACTCTTGTATCAATTCCCTACCCCACAATCCTATCCAGTAGATCAAGTAATGGTGGTGATTGATTACATCAATTTGAGAGATGATGTGGGCAAGTATAAGGATTTTGATAGTTACTACCACCAACAGACTTTGAATAAATTATTGGCTGACATTGATCTGAAATTACAACAGTCAGGTTATCCCAAGGTTAATTCTTATTTACTAGGTAGTGGGTTGTTGATCAAGCATGAATTTGCAGTAGAACATTACATCGATGATCAGCTACAAGATCAACTTCTGTATCCGCCCTTTATACTCGCTCAACAAGACATTGATCAAGAACACATCAAGCTGCATCAAGAGTTCTTAACTATTATGGTTAAGTATATTGCGCAACGAAGGCACCACGAAAATGATGAGTTAACTCATCGAGGGATGCAAATGGGCTATCATTTTGAAGCCATGAAACTACCTAAAAACACTGGTATTTTATATGTTCACATTGATCAATCAGCACCAGGTATCATCAAACAAATGGGTACATTCCTGCTCACAGGAGCCCTAGCCAGCCAAGCTGATTATGGCCATGTGAGTTTTGATGCGACTCCAAATAAACATGCCAGTTTATTTTTTATTCACCAAAAAAGTGGGCAGATATTGTGGAAAAACCATTCCAATAGCTGGACAACGAACTCACCCATCAGTGATCTGTTAACCGCACTACCTCGACACCAACCTTAAGTCTCGCAGGCATAACCAAAACTTGTGGAAAATATGTCATCAGAAAATCCTTGCGGAGATATGTCTGCATTGGGGATTTGATCATACCAACTCATGATTGAGGCGGGAATAACGCTGCCAGTAAAAAAGTTACCTTCCAGATAAAATTGATTCATTTGGCTCATATTTCCAAAACCAACTGGCACCATCCCTGTTAAGCGATTGTTGTTCAGATAAAACCCTTGCAACAAAATCATTTGGCTCCACAGTTCTGGGATGTTGCCAGAAAGTTGATTGCCATACAAGCTGATGAAATTAAAGTCAGTTAACTGACCTAAAGTCTCTGGCAAACGACCTGTTAATAGATTGTCTCCCAAGTCGATTTGTTTCAGTTCAGACATTTGCCCCAAACATTCAGGTATTCCACCATACAAATTATTATGTGCCAAAAATAAATGTTCTAAATTTTCAAGCGTGACCAGTTCAGGAGGGATTCGACCAGTAAAGCCAACATTGATGGCAGAGAAATATTCCAGGGCACTTAACTGACCGATTTCTGCTGGTATAACTTCCACAAAACTGTTGTTATCGATCCACAAATCAGTCAACGAAACTAAACCAGTAAGATGCGGCATCAAACTGCCTGAGAGGTTATTATTCTGCAACTGGATGATTCTTAAATTTGACAATCCAGAAAAACTAGCAGGAAACGTACCATCCAAATGATTATCACCCAATAACAACACTTCTAATTCAGTCAGGTCACTGAATTCACTGGGGATAAAGCTGAATAAATCATTGCCACTCAAATCCAACCAGCGTAAAGCAGAAAGTTCACGTAAGGTCGATGGAATGATGCCATTGAGGTTGTTATTGCCTAATTCTAAAAACCACACATTCAAGGTGCTTGGTCCAAATGCAGTGACCCCAAACCAACTGTCGATATCAGCTGTGCCCCACATGCTGTTATTATCCCAATTATCACCGTCAGTGATGTTATAGAGATTCACCAAAGCAGCACATTCTAAAAATTCAGCATTAATGCCGGGTTGTGTACACACGGTATTGGCATCTAAATCAGCTTTCACAGCGCTCAAGCTTAAGTGAGCCAATACCAACAACGTGACAACTTGATATAATTTTAAATAATTCCCCATGCAATTATTATCAAACAAAATGCATGGCTTGAAAAGTTGACATTGTATTTTTGTCGTATAATTAATGAAAAAAGAGGTAATTACATGAATAAACCAGTGAATGTACCCGGCTGGTACTGGGTGGTTGCAGTTTTGGCCGTTATTTGGAATGCCATGGGAGTGATGGCTTATGTTTCACAGATGATGATGACAGCAGATGCCATGGCAGCTTTGCCAGACCTTCAAAGGGTGGTATTAGAATCGACGCCAGCATGGGCTAATGGTGCCTTTGCAATTGCTGTATTCGGCGGATTTCTGGGTGGGATTTTATTGTTGTTAAGAAAAAAATTAGCCACCACACTCTTCATGCTTTCGTTCATCGCAATATTGGTTCAAATGTATCATGCCTTTGTCATTGCCAATTCATATGAAGTGTTTGGACCAGGTGGCTTAATCATGCCAATAATGGTTGTGGTCATTGGGATTGCACTGATCTGGTTTGCCATGTTCGCAAGCCGCAAAGCCTGGGTCAGTTGAACCTGATTGACTGTTTATCGAATAGATTGGTAATGAGCCACAATTTGATCTGCCGTTTGCTGCTCGTCAGATCGTGCAGAGCTGTGTGGAGTCAGTGTTATTTTTGGGTGAGACCAAAATTCATGGTCAGCAGGTAATGGTTCTTGTTCAAACACATCTAATACAGCCTGTTTTATCTGGCCTTGAGCTAATGCATTGATCAAGTCTGTTGCATTTACATGCCCACCGCGGGCCACATTAATGATGGTACAGTCAGATGCACACCAACCGAGGGTTTCAGCATTGATGATGTACTTAGTTTGTTCATTCAAAGGTAACAGTACCACCAGATATTGACTGCTGGCACACACATGCTGCAAACCGGCTTTACCCTGAAAACTTGGGTGACCATGTTGTTTTTTTTTCGCAGTCCATGCCATGGTTTCGAAGCCTAATTCTAAACATCTATCAGCAACAAATGTACCCAACGCTCCTAAGCCTAAAAAACCAACCACAGGCATAGATTGTTGCTTCTCCAATACCTGCCATTTTCGATACAGTTGTTGTTTGACATAGGCACTTTGGTGGCGGTAATCCCTGAGCACATAGGACAAAACATATTGAGCCATATTTTGTTGCAATGCCAATGTCATAACACGTTCACGCTTGATGTCATTGGAGATGGCTTCATCGGCATGAATGTGATCCATACCAGCGCCCATAGAGACCACCATTTTTAAGTTTGGCAGGTTCTTAATAATCCCAGAAGGGTGTCGCCACAAAACGGCCATTATGACCTGTTCAGGTTGATCAATATCAGGCCACTGTTGAATTAAAACATCGGGCAATTGAACTCTTAATTTTTGGCACAAGACATCAGTGTTGCGGTCTGTGATAATGACCGCAATACTCATGCTTGTTTAGTCAGAAATTCCAAATGTTTCAACGCGCGTTTATAGACACCTTTTTTGAAGTGAATGACATTTTCAGCCGGATACCAAAAATTTACCCAACGATAATCTTCAAACTCCGGCTTAGGGGTTGTATTAAAATCCACTTTGGATTCGTCTTCTAATAATTTCAACAAGTAATACACTTGCTTTTGCCCTACAAATGAGGGGTCAGAGTCGCGTTTGTGAAACTTCTTGGGTAACTGATATTTTAACCAACCCGGGGTAGAACCCAAGACGTCCACGTGATGAGGTTTCAACCCCACTTCTTCATATAATTCCCTGAACATGGCCTCTTCCGCGGTTTCATTTTTATTAATTCCGCCCTGTGGAAATTGCCAACCATTACCTCTGGTTCGCTTGGCCCAAAACACTTGACCTTCATTGTCGAGCAAGATGATACCCACATTGGGCCTAAATCCATCTCGATCTATCATGATGACACTAATTTTTTAAACTGAGTCTATTGTTTCAAAAAAATGAATATTGAGCAAGCAGTTTAATTTCAGCAGCAAGCAAATTAATGACATTCCTCATTTCTCTGTGAAAGTCGTTCATTTATTCTAGCTTGAGGATAAGTTCTTTGGCTAATAAGCGCCATCTATGTAAAAACATGCTAATATAAATAGCGTGTGAAGAGGAAGTGTGTGATGTTAAGTGAGAATTACAATCATGATTATTATGCCAATCAAATTCATTTAATCAAAAAATGGGCCTTGAATTTAGCGGCCATTTATCTTGTACTGTTTATTGTTGTTGATTTTTATCGCTATTCTGGCGATTCTTTGCAACAAGCGTTAAATGCCAGATTCTTTTTCATGCTAGTCCCAATGATGGCAGTCCTGCTTATTTTTCACAATCAAAAAAAACTCAAAGTCAGCAACAAAACTTTAGATTGGATCAATGTTTTACTTATAGTCGCTGTGGGGTTCGGACATGCCAAAATCATTGAAATTGGTGCCAATAATGCCATGTTTTTTCCAAGGATTGGCTTAACCATCGTCTTGATTTATTCCGGCCTTTTATTGGCATTATCAATTAAACTTTCGATACTGGGATCTGCGACAATTGTAGCCATTGCTGCATTCACTTACCATAAGACTGGCTTGTCAAATGGTGAAATAGCTTCATTGGTGTTTTTCTATTCCGTATTTTCCAGTTGCTGTATATTCATGAATTATGGCTTTAAAAGAACCCTGTATGCCAATTACAACTTAATCAAGGTCATTGAGCAACAAGCAAACTCTGATTACTTGACTAAACTATACAACCGCAGATATTTTTACAGCCAATCGCTTAATATTTACAAACAATCAGTCAGAGACAACAAACCTCTGGCCTTGTTATTAATCGATCTTGATAATTTCAAAATAACCAATGACAAACTGGGGCATAAATTTGGTGATGCGGTCTTGATTAAAGTGGGTGAAATACTTAAAAAATATTGTCGCAGACCTTTGGATTTACCCGCCCGTTTAGGAGGAGATGAATTTGTCTTGTTACTGCATGACACTGAAATTAATCATGTGAAAGAAGTGTGTCATCAGATCATAAGCGATATCGGCCACATAGCAGACCATGTAATGAAACAAAGAGAAGACGTTAATCTGGGTTGTTCAATTGGTGTTTCAAATAATGGAAAAGACGATCTATTTAACATCAAAATGCTGCTGGAAATGGCTGACAAAGCTTTATACCATGTGAAACAACATGGCAAAAATGATTTCTATATAGCTGACCAAAATTTATATATAGAATCCGGAAACACCAGTGACTTTTTAAGTATTATTTGATAAAAAAAACCCTGACCAATGAACTTAATCAGGGTTTAGATCCTCAGATTTTGGAGTTCAATTAAAAATCATATCCAAATTCTTCTTTAAACCTTTGACGGAAATCTTTTTTCGAGATGTAATGATTTTGAGTACCGGCAGTAGCAATTTTAATACTGCCTAATAATGATGCAATGCGCCCAGTTGTTTGAAAATCATGTTGATTGATTAATCCATACAAAAGTCCAGCACGATAAGCATCACCACAACCAGTTGGATCAACCACTTTTTCAGCCTCAACGACTGGAATATGATACATGGTACCATCAGCATAAATCTCTGAACCTTTTTCACCTTTGGTCACAATCAAAGCATCTAAATGCGATGCAATCTCACGGGCATCCATTCCGGTTCTGCTGTGCACCAACTCATACTCATAATCATTAACTGCCATCCAAGTGGCTTGATCAATAAACTGTTTTAAGTCATCACCGTCAAATAATGGCATCGCCTGACCCGGGTCAAAAATAAATGGAATCTTGGAATCAGCAAATTCCTGGGCATGTTGAATCATGCCATCTCGGCCATCAGGGCCAACGATACCTATCGCAATGTCTGCATAATCTTTGACATGATTCTCATGTGAAAAATTCATTGCACCTGGATGAAAAGCGGTGATTTGGTTGTTTTTCATGTCAGTCGTGATATATGCCTGTGGCGTAAAATGTCCTTCTTTGGTTTTTACCGCTTCTAATGATATGCCTAAGCTTTTAAGTCGCTGACCATACACATCGAAGTCACTGCCTACTACCCCCATGGGCACAGGTTTACCACCAATCATTTTTAGGTTGTATGCTATGTTTCCTGCCACCCCACCGAAGACGCGACTTAAGGTCGGAACCATAAATGAAATATTCAACTTATGAATTTGATCTGGCAATATGTGATTGGCAAATTCATCTTCAAATACCATGATGTTATCAAAGGCCAGTGACCCACAGATTAATGCTCTCATTATTTTAATTTATCCTCTAAGATTTTCTTGGTTTCTACAGGGTTAGCCTGTCCTTTGGTTTGTTTCATTATTTGTCCAACAAAATAGTTGAACATCTTGTCATTACCGTTTTTATAGCTGGTAACTTGAACGGGATTATCTTGCACGACTTTTTCAATCAACTCAGTCAATGCAGATGAGTCAGAAATTTGACCCAAGCCTTTGGCTTTGATAATTTGAGCAGCTGATTGATCGCTATCCCACATGTCATCTAACACTTGTTTAGCCACTTTTCGTGACACACTCCCTGCAGCAACTTCGTCCAACAAGCCTGCATAAGATACCACATCAATGGTAGCGTCTGCCAATGAACAACTGTGTGCATTCAATAAAGCACTGAACTCGCCTAATAAAAACTTCGCATTCAGATCAGCCGTTGCTTTTGACAAATCATCGCTTGCCTCAAAATATTTTGACATGATCATATCATTAGCAATGATTTCAGCATCACTGGTTTTGAGCCCTAGATCATTGACATACCGGTCAATTTTAAGTGCAGGAAATTCAGGCAACAAAAGCCTTTGTTCTTCTACCATTGCCGGAGAAATTATAATTGGCAGTTGATCGGGGTCTGGAAAATAGCGGTAATCATTGGCATTTTCCTTACTTCGCATGGTGCGAGTTTGATTCTTATCAGCATCATACAATCTGGTTTCTTGAACCACTGTGCCGCCAGACTCAAGAATTTTGATTTGTCTTTTTGCTTCAAAATTAATCGCCTTTTCGATAAACCGAAATGAATTTAAATTCTTAATTTCAGCACGTGTACCCAGTTCAAGTTGTCCCTTTGGGCGTACTGAAACATTGGCATCGCAGCGGAAAGAGCCCTCTTGTAGGTTACCGTCACAAATCCCCAGATGTGTGACCCGTGTGTATATTTCTCGCATGTAGGCCACAGCTTCTTTGGCATTGGACATTTGAGGTTCAGAGACCACTTCGATCAAAGGCGTGCCGGCGCGATTTAAATCAATGGCAGACAACTTATCGTATTTATCGTGGATCGACTTGCCGGCATCTTCTTCTAAGTGAGCCCGGGTGATATCAACTCTTTTTTCCACAACATCATCACCATCCCCAGTTTTAATCATGATATGCCCTGGACCCACAATGGGATCATCCATTTGGCTGATTTGATAGCCTTTGGGTAAATCAGGGTAAAAATAATTTTTCCTGGCAAAGATAGTGACTGCTGGGATTTCAGCATCTACTGATAAACCAAACCGGATCGCATATTCCAGTGCTTTTTGATTGATAACCGGTAAGGTCCCTGGTAAGCCCGCATCAAGAAAACTGACTTGGCTGTTAGGTGACGCTCCATAACTGGCTTTCATCCCTGAAAACAATTTACTGTTAGTATCCAGGCGCACATGAATTTCTAGGCCAATCACCATTTCCCATTCACCTATTTGATGGCTTTGTTCCATTGTACTCATTGGAAGTCCTCCGGCATCTGTAAGTGATGTTCAGTTTGTTGCTGGTATTTGTCTGCCACAGATAAAATCCCCTGCTCATCAAAATACTTCCCAATTAGTTGCAAACCAACCGGTAATTTATTTGCAAACCCAATAGGCATTGATAAACACGGCAAACCGGCTAAAGAAGCTGGGATCGTGAATTTATCAGCCTGATACATGCTCACTCCATCGGCTTTTTCTCCATGCTTAAATGCCAATTCAGGTGAAACAGGGCAAGCAATGATATCGACATCAGCAAATGCTTGAATAAAATCTTCACTGATTAAGCGTCTGACTTTTTGCGCCTTAAGATAATACGCATCATAGTATCCAGAGGACAATGCCCAAGCGCCAATCATGATTCGTTTTTTCACTTCTTCGCCAAATCCTTCTGTTCTGCTTTGGCGATACAAAGACTCTAAATCTGAGACTTGTTCTGCTTGGTGGCCAAATCTGACACCATCAAAACGTGATAAATTAGAAGAACATTCAGCTGGTGCTAACACATAATAGGCTGACACTGCTAAGGCAGCATGGGGCAATTCAATCTCAATAATCTCTGCACCATTTGATTTAAAGTGCTCAATTGCCTCAAGTGTTCGTTGCTTGATGCCCTCATCTTGTAAATCATCAATCCAAGCACTGATGATGCCAACTTTAAGCCCAGTCAGGTCTGGAGTACTGGGTTTTTCCCAATCCCAATTTGGCACAGAAGCTGAAGTTGAATCCAATGAATCATGACCGCTCATGGCAGTTAACACCAAGCCACAGTCATCAGCACCAGGAGCCATCACACCACCTTGATCCAAGGAAGAAGCAAAGGCCACCATGCCATACCTTGAAACACGGCCATAACTGGGTTTGATACCAGTGATACCACAAAATGCGGCCGGTTGTCTGATTGATCCACCGGTGTCCGTACCTGTTGCAACAGGTGTCATTCGAGCCGCCACAGCAGCTGCCGACCCACCTGATGAGCCTCCTGGTACTCGGGATAAGTCCCAAGGGTTTTTAACTGAACCAAAAGCTGAATGCTCGTTGGATGAACCCATGGCAAACTCATCCATATTGGCTTTACCTAAACCAATCATGCCTGCTTGACTTAATCGATTGACTGCGGTTGCGCTATAGGGAGGAATGAATGCAGCCAACATCTTTGATCCACAGGTGGTTTTGACCCCATGGGTACAAAATAAATCCTTATGAACCAAAGGTATTCCAGCCAGCAGCTGAGACTCAGATGAGATTAACTCTTGTGCTTTAATGACCTCATTGGCATTGAGTTCATCACACAAGGTAATTAACGCATTGGTTGATTGATTGTAGGCCCGGCAACGATCGTGAAAAAGACCACTCAGTTCCTGTACGCTGATTGCCTTCGAAGTCAGTAGCTCTGACATTTGTCTGATGGTTAAATTAATCATGCAATCACTCAATTACTTTGGGCACCAAATAATGATCTTCATCAGCTTGTGCCGCTAAGGCCAATAAGTCACTTTTATGTGAGCTATCAATGACCACATCTTGCCTGATCTTTTGTGTCGCATCGTTGGGATGGGACATGGGCTGAACAGAATCAGTATCTGCATCATTGATATGCTCAATCATCGCCATCACATGATTTAACGATTGAGTAATTTCACTGACTTGTTGTTCAGGTATATTTAATTGCGCCAAGGTAGCAATTTCTTCTAATTCTTTACGATTAATTGACATATAGCTTGAATGATTAATATATAATTCGCTGATTGGCTTGCTGCAAAGCAAAGCCGCGGGATATTATGCCATTTTTTACCAATCAAATGTTACAACAATTATTACATGTTTAAAAAATTCAGAAGCCTGTTTTCAAACGATTTATCAATAGACTTAGGAACTGCCAACACACTTATTTATATGCGTGACCATGGTATTGTCCTCAACGAACCTTCAGTGGTCGCAGTCCGCATGGACCAAAACCGTGGTGGCCAAATTAACATAGCCTCAGTCGGCGCCGATGCCAAAATGATGTTAGGCAGAACGCCAGGCAACATCAAAACCATCCGTCCATTAAAAGACGGTGTGATTGCAGACTTTGATATGACTTCGGCCATGTTGCAACATTTCATTCGCAAAGTACATTCCAACCGTTGGTTGAAACCTTCTTGTCGTGTGTTGATTTGTGTCCCTTGTGGATCGACCCAAGTAGAAAGAAGAGCGATTGAAGAATCAGCCTCAGGTGCTGGTGCAGCTGAAGTGTTTTTAATTGAAGAACCGATGGCAGCTGCTATTGGTGCAGGCATACCTATTCATGAAGCCAGAGGCAGCATGGTATTGGATATTGGTGGTGGTACTTCAGAAG
>JBPOFV010000042.1:0-11174 GCA_051252335.1 Marinicella sp.
GTGCAGGTACAGGCCTGGCTGCTGCTGCAGATGGTACTTTGTATGGCACATTAAACGGGGAAAATTTATATACAGTAGACCCAGTGACAGGAGATACAGTTGTTGCTGTGGTAATGACTGGACTTTCGGGAATAGGTGTTGCAAATGCGATAGATTTTGATGGTCAAGATAGGTTGTGGGCTAATGTTAAACCACAAGGACCGAGTAACGAAGGCACTTTAGTCTTAATTAATAAGGATGATGGAACATTTGTTACAGTGTGTACTGGGCTACCTTTTGAGTCTGATTCACTTGTCTATTATGCAACTGCTGATGATTTGATCTTTAAAGATGGATTTGGTTTGCTGCCTTTTCCAGTAGTTAGATAGGTTTTTTACTCAGTGTAATTAAAAAAAGCTGCAGCCAGATAACACATTATTGTTACAATCATTCTTTTTTAAATTAAAGGGATAAGTAAAATGTTATTATCGAAAAAGGCGCAGCTTTTTTGCTGGCTATTGATGTTGGTAGCAACAAAGTCACTTTTCGCTCATGTAGAAGAACAGGGTGCAGCTAAAAGTGAAATTCAAACTGAAAACAGCAGTGAAACCAAACCTCAAAAGCGACTTCCCAAAAAAGCCAAATTTGTAAAAGGTGACAAAAATGAATTTTTGAATTCGGTAGAAATCAAAAACATTTGTCCTGACAATAGATGGACTCAGTTGGCTTATGACAACAAAAACGGTGAGTCAATACTTGTTAATAATACTGATTTATTTACTCAGTTAACCGCACAACTTGAAGAAACGGGGCGGCATAAAGGACAATCATCAATCAGCCTCAATCAATTCATTACAGAAAAGAAACCTAATCTGGTGGTTAAGCTGTGTAGTGATAAGAGTATTGAATTTACAAGTGAAGAGATTAAAGCACAGAAATTGAGACTTGTATTGAATCAAAAAAATGGGTTTAAAATCATTTCTTTAGACGGTATGGACGCCAAAACAGAACAGAAATATATATTTTCGATTGAAAATACTGAATGAATGGCATCTGCAAATAATGCTAAAAGGTATTTTGAATCATTGCTGAGATAATTAAAAGGTGAAACTGTGATGATGAAACTGTATACATATTGGCGCAGCACAGCAGCTTATCGAGTGCGTATTGCCTTGAATATCAAAGGCTTGGATTTTGAATCAATGGCTGTGCATTTAGTTAAAGATGGCGGTGAGCAACACCAACAAAATTACAAAAATTTGAATCCTCAAGGATTGGTTCCAACTTTAGTGACCGATGGCGGAGATGTCATTACTCAGTCTATGGCCATATTAGAATACTTGGAGGAAGTCTATCCAACCAATCCAATCTTACCAGCTGATAACATAGCCAAAGCACAGTGTAGGGCCATGGCACAAATGATCGTATCTGACATACATCCCTTAAACAATTTACGGGTATTGAAATATTTAAAACAAGATTGGGGTCAAGAGCAAGTCAATCAATGGTATGCCCATTGGATAAATAATGGTTTTACAGCATTAGAGCAAATGCTAAAACACAGTAAAACAACTTTTCTTAATGCGGAATATCCCTGCATTTCTGACATTTGCTTGGTAGCACAAATCTATAATGCCAAGAGGTTTCATGTCCCTTTAGAGGGTTACCCTGAATTAATGAATATCTATGATAAATGTCAACAGCTAACAGCCTTTCAGGAAGCAGCTCCAGAAGCTCAAGCGGATGCTGATTCATGATTAAACTATTAAAAGTAACCCACTCAGGAGAAATAGAAGGTCTCAGTGAAGATGAAAACCATCAGTTACCAGATATGATTCAAGCAGTGAATAGACAGATGATAGACTTTTATGCCGGAGCTGGATTTATTGAACCATGGATTGCTTATGTGACACAAAAGGATGGTGAATTAGTCGGAGGAGGGGCTTTTAAATCGGCACCAGAAAATGGACAAGTTGAAATTGCATATTACACCATTCCAGAGCATGAGAACCAAGGCGTGGCAACCACAACAGCACAAGCTTTGATTGACTTAGCCATTCAAACGGATGAAGAACTCACCATTGTTGCTCAAACCTTGCCTGAGAAAAACGCGTCAAATCGACTCTTACAAAAATTAGGTTTTACTTTTTTCGATGTGGTTGATCATCCTGAAGATGGCCCTGTTTGGGAATGGCACTTATTTTGATTTGATGACTCAGCAATGAATCAGACAAAACAATATGATGTGATTGTTCTCGGCGCTGGTGCAGCTGGACTCATGTGTGCATTAACTGCAGGCCAAAATGGCTTAAAAGTTTTGGTGCTTGAAAAATCAAACAAACCTGGAAAAAAAATTCTGATGTCAGGTGGCGGTCGTTGTAATTTCACCAATATTCACACCACAGCTGAAAATTTTATTTCAGCAAATCCACATTTCTGTAAATCAGCTTTAAGCCAATATACACCTTGGCATTTCATCGAGATGGTTAATAAACATCAAATTCCATACCATGAAAAGGAATTGGGGCAGTTGTTCTGTGATCGGTCTTCAAAAGACATCCTTAACATGCTATTGGATGAGTGCGCAGCAGGTCAAGTTGAGATACGGATGCAGATTGAACAGCTTGATATTCAATTTGGACCAATAATTCAAGTCAATACCAGTGGCGATGTATTCATGACTAAGAATCTGGTGGTAGCCACCGGTGGTTTATCAATTCCTAAAATGGGTGGTTCAGATTATGGTTATCAGTTAGCCAAGCAATTAGATCTTGATGTCTTACCAAAACAAGCCGCTTTGGTGCCATTTGTTTTTACCGATTCCTATAAAGATTTGTTTGTCAGTATATCGGGTGTAGCGATTGCTGTTGAAGTGTCTTTGCCTGAGACCAAAACCGCGCCAAAATTTCGGCACCAAATGCTGTTTACTCATCGTGGATTAAGTGGTCCAGCGATACTGCAAATATCCAGTTATTGGCAAACCGGTCAAAACATTGCAATTGATTTGTTACCTGGTATAAATGGTTTAGAAGAATTGATCCGAGCCAAGCAAGATCATCCTCAACAACTTTTAAGTCATTGGTTAGGGAATTTATTAACTAAGAAAGCTGCTCTTGCAATTTTGTCACATGAGTTTCCCGCTTTGGCAGAAAAATCACTACATGATTTATCCAATGAAAAAATTAAAACCATTGCCAGTCGTTTAAATGCTTGGGAGCTTAAGCCTTCAGGTACAGAAGGTTACAGAACCGCTGAAGTGACTTTGGGAGGTGTGGATACCAAGCTTTTGTCTTCTAAAACAATGGCCTGTAAAAACCAAGCCAACACTTTTTTTATTGGCGAAGTGGTGGATGTAACTGGGCATTTAGGAGGCTTTAATTTCCAATGGGCATGGGCATCTGGATATGCAGCTGCCATGGCGTTAACAAATTAATAATTAACAGCTCCTATCAAAAAGGAGGTTTTCCGAAGGTTTTTCATCACCATATCCTATAACCTGTAGGTTTTATTAATGGATCATATTAGCGAGATGAAAACCTTTGTTTTGACATTTATTTTTCTATTCAGCCTGTCAGCCAATGCCATGAACATAAACGCCAATGGAACAGGCCAGGTATTATTGGTTCCATACTACTCGGTTCAAAACAATCTCAACACCTTGTTAAGTATTACCAATACCACCAACCAAGTTAAAGCAATGAAAGTAAAATTTCTTGAGGGCAGGTTTGGTCACGAAGTATTCGTGTTAAATGTATATCTTGGGCCACACGATATTTGGACAGCTGGATTGATTCCTGCTGAGTCACACTTTGCTGGCCATCTGGGTGAGCCATCTACAGAAATTATTTCCAATGATGAATCTTGTGTTCCCTATTTTGAATCAGGGGTGAATGGTCAGTTCTTCCCGTATTTATTGGATGCTGAATTGGTCAATACCAGCCTGAACAGGGCGCAAGAAGGCATGATTCAAGTGTTTGAAATGGGCGTGATTGATTCATCCTCAGCAATGGGCCAATTAGTCACTGATAGGCAGTGCACACAATTGGTTGAGGCCTGGGAGAATGGCGCCTGGGCGCTGGATGCTCAATACAATTTATCACCAGCCAGTGGCGGTCTGAAGGTTTCTGCTTCAATTGTAGATGTTGATACAGGTGTTGATTATGTGATCGAACCGGTGGCGATAGATGGTTTCTTTTCAGCTGAAAGTATCATTCATACGGAGCCAGGAGAATTACGACCAAATCTAACAGATGGTGATGATAAATCTGTACTGATTCATTCGGGTCAAGCCACAATCAGTCACTGGCAAAACAGCGCTGAAGCAGTCAGTGCATTGCTGATGCGCAGTCAGTTATTCAATGAATTTGAGTTAGATCAGGCCATTGGCGCCATCACAGATTGGGTGGTGACCTTTCCCACAAAAAAACATTTTATTGACCCCAGTTTAACTGTAGCACAACAGCCATTCAATCAATTGTATGATGCTGATTTAGGTGCATGTGAAAATCTTTTCAAGAATAATATCAGCTTGTTTGACAGGGCGTCAAAGGGTGGTGTTTTGGACCAAATAATTTTGGACGATTGTACCGTGACTCCACCACCACCTATGTGTGATCAAGATGTCAGTATCTTGTCATTATGTGCCTCAACCAATGTCATTGCATTCAATGGTCAATCGGGCCAAGGCATTCTGTCTTCTCACAGCCATGATCAAGAAATATTCAATTCAGTGTTGCTGGATTTTATGACTGAAACAGAAACTACCAATGGCTTTGTGGAGTTGGATTTTGGTGATTATTTTATGGACTCATTGACCTCAGATGGAACAGTGAGCCAACGTTATTACGGATTGCCGGTTATGGGTTTTGCGGTACAAAAATTCACCAATTCAAATGCACAACCTGGATTGTTGGCAGATTATGGTGGGGCAACCAAGCATGCCTATTCAACAAGGATTGAATCATTATAATCAATTCCATACGTCGTTAAAATTGCCGCACAAATTTTTTATTTTTCCTGAATGCATGAGATTTTGATGTGATATTATGAGTGAATGTGTGTGGATAAATTCAATTCTCCAGTTAGTCGTTTATTGCATTGGGCGGATGTTAAACCCGATGTGGTTTACTTAACACAGCCGATTGCTCGTGATGTGGTTCAATATAGTTGGAACCGCGTACTCCAAGAAGTTTCAGTCATGGCACAGTATTTAGAAAAATATGATAAGGGCAGTCATATAGCCATCTTTTCACTGAATTGTGCCCATTGGATCATGGCTGATCTAGCGATCCAAATGGCGGGGCATGTATCAATTCCGATATATCCCACAGCATCACAAACAACTGTTGAAAAAATCTTGGATCATTCTGAAACCAGCGCCATTTTTATAGGCAAGATGTTTGAGCCCGCTGAGCTTGATTTTTTGCCAGATCATATCGAACAAATTGCCATCTATCAATCACGTGAAAGCATGCCTTTTTTTGATGATTTGGTTGCACAAGGACAAGCAATTAATCAAATTCATCAACCCGGTGCTGATGACTTAATGAGTATTGTTTACACATCAGGAACTACCGGTGACCCAAAAGGTGTTATGGTCTCATATCGAGCGATCAATGCAGCCATTGATTTGGTCAAGAGCATTGTTGTCATTAATCAACAGGATCGATTTGTGTCCTATTTACCTTTGGCCCATGTGGCAGAGAGGATGTCAGTGGAGTTTGGAGCTCTATATCATGGCTGCCATGTTGCCTTCATTCGTTCGTTAGAAACATTTACCTTGGATGTGAAAAAAGCACGACCAACCATATTTTTTGGAGTGCCTAGAATTTGGACTAAAATTAAATCTTCAATTGAAGATAAATTAGGTGGTTCAGAGCGGGTTAAACGAATATTAAATATGCCGGTAATAGGGACATTGTTTAAAAAATTATTGATCAGAAAACTGGGCTTTCAGCAAGTCAGATTTGCCTTATGTGCGGCAGCAGCTGTGAACCTCGATGTACTCACCTGGTTCAAGCAATTGGGTTTAAAGTTGAATGAAGCCTATGGAATGTCAGAAACATGTGGCTTGTCACATATGGTAAAACAGGATCAAGAATGTACAGGCAGTGTGGGTAAAATCATTGATGGTTGCGAATTTAAGCTATCAGAAGAAGATGAAATTTTGCTCAGAAACCCAGCCATGATGGATGGGTATTATAAACAAGAGGAATTAACCGCTAATACAATAGATGCTGATGGTTGGCTCCATACCGGTGACCTAGGGAAAGTAGATGGAGAAGGGTATTTATACATCACTGGCAGAATTAAAGATATATTCAAAACCAGTAAAGGCAAATACATTGCTCCAGATCCAATTGAAAAAATATTTCAGTCAAAGTTAGAGACAGAACATGTATTGCTTATGGGCGATGGATTCAGCCAACCCTTTTTAGTGGTTTCCATAGCTGAATCACCACACGCCAACGACTTACATTCTTTTTTACAGTTATGTGAAAGATCATTAAAATCAATCAATGTACAGTTAGAAAAGCATGAACGATTATCACATGTTTTTATTTCCGACCAAGCCTTGACCACAGAAAATGGGTTGCTCACGCCCACGCTTAAATTAAAACGAAACTCAATTGAACGTTTATATCATTTAGAAGCTGAATCCTTAATGGATCAATCAGATGAAAAGGTGATGCAGATCAGTTTAAACTATTAAAGCAACTCGTTGTTATAAACTGAGATATGTCATTCAACTCTTTCAGTCTGTTTTGGGTGTATACATCCCTGTATTTTGTGCTTGATTGAATATGGCACAAAACAGTTCGGCAGTTTTTTCAGTGTCATATAAAGCTGAATGTGCTTGTTCGTTTTCCCAAGTGATGTTAGCGGCATCAATGGCTCGGGCCAAAACTGTTTGACCAAAGGCAAGTGCAGATAAAGTAGCGGTATCAAAACAACTGAACGGGTGAAATGGGTTTCTTTTTATGCCCGCTCTTTCTGCAGCGGCATGCACAAATCCCAAATCAAAATGAGCATTGTGTCCAACTAAAATGGCCCTAGTGCATCCAGCAGCTTTGATGGCTTTGCGGATAGGCGTGAAAATTTTACCTAAGGCAGCATTTTCTTCTAACGACATGCGCAGTGGGTGGTTTAAATCAATTCCCGTTACATCCAATGCCGCTTGTTCAATGTTTGCACCTTCAAATGGTGTGACATAAGCATTGATGGTTTCACCAGGTTTAAACAGTCCATCGTCATCCATCTCAATGATAACAGCTGCAATTTCTAATAGCGCATCAGTTTGATTATTAAATCCACCGGTTTCTACATCTACCACAACAGGTAGGAATCCTCGGAATCGATCTTTGATTGTGGGCATTTATATGGAATGGAATGATAAAACTTTATTGTAAGAGAGCACGAAACAGAATGATAGTTTAATCAACTCACTTGATAGTAATAATGTGGATTAATAGAGCTAAACAGCTCCTCAACAGTTATTAATAACTATGAAACTATTGGAACCAGTATTTCTAAAATTGATTAAATAACTAAAATATGTAATATTAGTTACAAATAATACAATAAAATGCTTGTAATGTAAGCCTATTGTTGATTTAATCTCAGTCGGCTTTAATTAGCTTGGTCAAATTGAGTTGAAGTAAAAACAAAAACAATTAACTTCAACTGCCATCAAAAATTGAATAATAAAGAGAGAGGAATAATTAATGAAATTGAATATGAGAAAAACTTGTGTGGCCACCATGCTTGCACTGGGAACCTTTGCGCATGCTGAACGTATGGTTGTGACATTCCATGACAATGGCCCTGGATTAAAGAGAGGACATCAAGTTTTAGTAGAAGGTAATGATTGGTTTGCTGTTGAATTAGATGAAAACGGCAAAAACGCGATGCGCGGTAAAAGTGGTTTCAGAAACATGGAGGTAGATGCCAGAAGATACCCAATGGGTTTTTCAGACAGTGCCGGTAATCCTAATTCCATGCAAGTATATCCTTATAATTATTATCAAGTTGAAGGCGACCAACTGTCACTTCAACCTGGTCAAAAAGTTTGTGTCATTGATTCAGGCATTGCCAGAGAAGTTGGTGAAACAGGTGGTGCAAATTTCGATTTTAACTTTTCAAACATTACTGGAAATAGTGACTCGGGTACTGGAGATTGGTTCAGAGACGGTGGTGCTCATGGAACGCATGTAGCAGGTACCATTGGTGCAGCTGACAATGGCTTTGGTATTGTGGGTGTGGCTCCGGGAGTTCCCATGCATATCATCAAAGTCTTCAATGATGCTGGTTGGGGTTATTCTTCGGATTTAGCTCATGCAGTTAACTTATGTGCCGCAGCTGGCGCCAATATAGTCAATATGTCACTAGGTGGTGGCGGAGCCAATTCAGTTGAAGAAAATGCCATGGACAATTTTGTCGCCAATGGCGGTTTAGTGGTTGCCGCTGCAGGCAATGATGGCAATGATGTACGTTCTTATCCAGCTGGATATAAGTCTGTGGTTATGATCGGGGGTGTTAATAAAGATGATGAAAAATATGCGGCATCACAATTTCCATCACATGTGGTAACCAGCGGCCGAGGCAGAAATCGTGTAACCGAAGACCATGATGGTTATGGTGTTGAACTTTCTGGTGGTGGACAAGATGTTTTATCAACTGTTCCATCTGGAACAGGTGCTGTAGCTGCATTATTGGCTGATGGCACTGGTGTATCCGCTGCTGCAACTGACAACACCGGTACAGTGACTGCAGGTGGGTATTTTATGGGTACTGCCGAATCAGTTGATGCTGGAGCATCTGGTCAAGTATGTGTGATTGACCGAGGCAACATTTCTTTTGCAGATAAAATCAACAACTGTGGTCTTTCAGGTGGTGTTGGTGCAGTGGTCATTAATAACGTTGCTGGTGAAGGCGTGATTTATATGGATATTGCAGGTGTAACCACTTCAATACCTGCTGTTGGAGCTGCATTTGAAGATCGCTCAACATTAGTTGGAGCATCAAGTATAACTGTAGACAGTACAGTAGGTGATTATGCTGTATTTTCTGGGACTTCAATGGCAACACCAACTGTTGCTGGTGCTGCTGCATTGGTATGGTCAAATCACTCTGATTGTACTGGTGAAGAAATTCGCGCTGCATTAAAAGCATCAGCTCAAGACATTGGCGCATCAGGAAGAGATGTTGATTTTGGTTATGGTATTGTGAAAGCCAAAGCAGCCAGTGACTATCTAACCGCCAATGGTTGTGAAGGCGGCGTAACTGAACCACCTGGAGACGATTTGGAATTGTCTGTAAGAAGTACCAGAGGCGGAAGACAAGCAAACTTAACATGGACTGGTGGGGGAAGCACACATGTTGATGTATATATCAATGGCAGTTTTAATGATACAACAGTCAATGATGGTTCTACTTCATATAGTATTGATAGGAATACCTCATATTCATTCATGATCTGTGAAGAAGGTTCAACATCAGCATGTTCCAATGAAGTAACTCTCTGATACAAGAGTTATTTAATTGGTTTAAGAAAACCCTGCATTTGCAGGGTTTTTTTATGAAAAAGAAATATGTAAGGTAATACTGATATTCCATTACATTATTGCTCTAAATCAGGTATGATTTGCTTTCAAAATTACAAATTCACCAGTGCATATACTGTTTTGATTGGTAGATCTACTTATTATGAGCCAAAAATTAATGGACGTTATTCGTCAAATGTTGATTCAAATATTCAGACCATTGGTTAGAATATTACTGCGCTTTAATGTCCCATTTCATGAAGTCAGTGATGTGTTGAAATGGACTTATGTGGATGTATCAAATAAGCATTTTGGTTTGAATGGCAAACTGCCAACTAAATCCAGAGTTGCCGTCATAACAGGCCTATCCAGAGCACAGGTCGACATGCAAATGAAGATAGATTTATTCAAGCATGATAACAGCCACAGGAAATGGCACAGAGCTGGAAGGGTGTTGACTGGTTGGGTGGAAGACCGGGCCTTTATTGATCATCACAAAAAGCCAAAGATATTACCCTTAGAATCTCATTCAGAACCCGACTTTAAGTCATTGGTTGATAAATATTCTGGTGGTGCCACCATGAAATCAATCCTCGATGAATTGATTAGATCTAAATCTGTGGAAGTGGATGCAGAATCATATGTCGAACTTATCAAACCGTATTATTTAACTGAGAATGATCCAGATGATTTACAGAATATCGATTTTTTAGGGTTGTCTACACAGTATTTATTGGAAACAATTGATCATAACATTGACCCAGATCGCTCTAACCCAAGGTTTCAAAGAATCATACTTCACGATAAATTGCCCAAATCATTGGCCAACATCGCTGAATCATATGCCAGAAAAAAGAGTCAGGAATTAGCCAATGATGTGGATGAATACATTGAACATTTAATTCAATATTCAGATTTAGAAGATCAACAAGATCAAGTTCCTTACATTGGGGTAGGGATTTATTTTTATAAGTCAGATGATGACAATGAAAACAAGCATTAAGAAAAACATGAGAATCACCATTTTATTAACATTCCTTTGCATATTGACCTCAGCTTCGGCTGCAGATGATCAACCCATTGAGATTATGGCTCAAGGCGGTACAGGATTCACCATCAATGGTTACAGAACATTTGAAGTCAACGACTCAACTGTATATAAACAAGATGGGGAAATTATCCCAGAAATACTGGCTCAAGGAGGGACTGGATTTAAAGCCAGGTACCGGGTTTCTGATGCCAACCCTAGCCTCACTGGTGGAACTTTGGAAGAAATCAATTTCATCAATATTTATAAAGGCCCCGTGGTTTCTGTTGACCCACTAAGAGTCTTTGCTGTTCAAAGTTTAATAACCAATGAGACTATTTACACAGATGGATTGAAATTGTCAGAGTTGTCAGTTGGTGATGTGGTCAATGTCAGCGGATTTATTGGTAATAACTCATCATCCATAGTCAGCAGGATTGAGCTTGTTGATGAATTAAGTGAATGGAAAATAAGCGGCTATGTTGAAGACCTGAATGCCTTACAATTCTCCATTGATTCACAAGTAATTAATTATGAAGGAGCAACAATAAGTGGTTGTGGACCTTCATTATCTGTAGGTGATTTTGTTGAAGTATTTTTCACACAACACGCCGCTGTTCCTGCCT
>JBPOFV010000043.1:0-11158 GCA_051252335.1 Marinicella sp.
ATTTTTTAAGGCGATGGTTAATGCGCCATGTCCACCCATGGAATGACCAAAAATTGAAGATTTTTCAGCCATTACAGGGAAGTTTTGTGCAATCAACTCAGGTAACTCATTGACCACGTAGTCATACATGTTGTAATTCGTTGCCCAAGGTTGTGCAGTTGCATTCAAATAAAAGCCAGCTCCTGAACCGAAATCGTAACTATCATCCTCACCGACAATACCCAAATTCCTGGGGCTGGTATCCATTGTCACCAACGCAATACCATGTTCAGCAGCAAATCTTTGGGCGCCTGATTTGATCATGAAATTTTCTTCGGTGCAGGTCAAGCCAGAAAGAAAATACAACACTGGGACATGTTGTTTTTTGGCTTGAGGTGGTAAATAAATTGCAAAGCTCATGGGGCACTGATTGACGGCAGAGTGATGTTGATAAAATGATAGTTCACCACTGTGTTGCTTGTATTTGCTTTTTAATTCCATGAATAGATTCCGGGTTAGTCAAATGTTATCACACTGCGAATGCCATCACCTGCATGCATCAGCTCGAAGGCTTTATTGATATCATCAAGTGGCATGGTGTGTGAAACAAATTCATCCACTTTTAAGTCTCCTGCCATGTATTGATCAACCATTCCAGGTAACTGGCTGCGACCTTTTACACCACCGAATGCAGTTCCCCGCCAAACTCGGCCAGTCACCAATTGAAACGGTCTGGTAGTAATCTCTTGTCCAGCACCGGCCACACCTATAATTACCGATTCACCCCAGCCTTTATGGCAACATTCAAGCGCTGATCGCATCAACTCAACATTACCAACACATTCAAAAGAGTAATCTACACCACCATCGGTGAGGTCAACCAAGACTTCTTGTATCGGCTGGTCATAATCTTTGGGGTTAACAAATTCAGTGGCGCCCATTTGTTCTGCAAACTCAAATTTATCAGGATTAATGTCTACCCCAATAATGCGACTGGCCCCAGCCAATACGGCTCCCTGGATAACTCCACATCCAATACCGCCCAATCCGAATATTGCCACAGTTGATCCTGGTTCAACTTTGGCCGTATTCAGTACTGCACCCACGCCAGTCGTGATGCCACATCCCAATAAACACACTTTGTCTAATGGAGCTTGTTTGTTAATCTTAGCTAAGGCAATTTCAGGAACCACTGCATATTCTGCAAATGTAGAAGTGCCCATATAGTGGTAAATAGGTTTGCCATTCAGTGATAAGCGAGTGCTGCCATCAGGCATCAAGCCTTGGCCTTGAGTGGCCCTAATGGCTTGGCATAAATTTGTTTTTCCAGAAGTACAAAAGCTACATTCGCCACATTCTGGCGTATATAAAGGGATGACATGGTCATCAACAGCTACAGAGGTCACACCTGCGCCAATTTCAACCACCACAGCACCACCTTCATGGCCCAATACTGATGGAAAAATACCTTCTGGATCTTCGCCTGATAATGTAAAGGCATCGGTATGACAGACCCCGGTTGCCACCATTTTTATCATCACTTCTCCAGCTTGTGGACCTTGTATGTCTATGGTTTCAATGGATAATGGTTGGCCTGCTTCCCAAGCCACTGCTGCGCGCATTTTCATGGTGATTTTATTTGAATTAAAAGAATGATTTTATCACATTTAAAAGTGATTGGACTGTGAGAAGTCGCCTCAGGAGCTACATATCACAATCATCATCAGGGCAGGGTAGGTGTTCTACTTGGATGGTGGTATGTTGGATTGCAAAATGTTGTTTTAATGAAGATTTTATTTGTTTCAATACATCAAGATCAGTTTGGATTTCATCAATTGTCACATGCAATGTCATAAGCGCAATGTCATTGGTTAATGACCAGACATGAATGTGATGAACATCGATGACTGATGGGATATCTTTGATCAACTGTTGTTTAACTTTGCCTTCATCTATATCAGCTGGAGATCCCTCGATCAGAATATGTGCAGATTTTTTAACCACATGCCAACCCGATTTAATGATCAACATTGCGACCAAAATTGAAAGTACTGGGTCCGCCCAAAACCAACCAAAGTACAGAATGAGTATGGCAGCCAGTATGGCTGCAACAGAACCAAGTAAATCTCCTAAGACATGGATCATGGCCGATTTAAGGTTCAGATTTTCCTGGTCTCCACCACTGAGAATCTTAAATACGATGAGGTTTACGATTAATCCCAGAACGGCTATGACCAACATGGGCGTGGCCATGACAGGCACAGGTTGTAAAAACCGTTGGACTGCTTCAATCACAATCCAGGCTGCAATCACCACCAAGCTCAAACCATTAACAAAGGCTGCCAAGATTTGAAATCGATGCCAGCCAAAGCTGCGATCTTCATCGGCACCTTTGTCGCTGAATTTGAAAGCCAGCCAAGATAAGAGCAAAGCCAAGGCATCACTGAACATGTGGCCAGCATCAGCCAATAAAGCCAAGGACCCGGATATTAATCCGCCAACAATTTCGGCAAACATAAAGCCGAAGGTTAATACCATGGCCCACAACACCCTCATTTTGTTGTCTTTATTAACCGTTACGCTGTGATCATGATGACTGTGGTCGTGATCATGGTTATGATGATGAGAGTGGTTCATGTTTAATTATTGGTGCTTGCCTTTGTCCCAGCCTTGATCACCAAAATATTTCATACCGGCATCTTCAGCACCCGTTTCTAATGACGTACCCATTGAGTCATTCCAACGGTTCAGATATCCAAATAATGCTATGACGCCTAAAATTTCTACGACTTCACCATCATCCCAGTATTTTTTCAACTCAGTTTCAATTTGATCATCCACTGCATTAGGTACGCTGGAGGCTGCCAATGCGAATTCAAACATGGCTTTTTCAGCATCGGTGAATAAGTCATTGCTGCGAAACTCCCAAATGTTGTCCAATCTTGCTTGTGATCCACCATAACGTTCAGCAGCTAGAATGGTGTGAGCCTGGCAGTAACGACAGCCTGTTTGTGCACTGGTTAAATAACCCACCAATCGTTTTTGTTCAGCTGTTACCCGTCCTTCATTGGCCATGACTGCCATATTTAAATTAACAAAAGCTTCTGCAATGGCAGGGCGCCTTTGCATGGTAAGTACACTGTTGGGACAAAATCCTAAAGTTTCATTGAAGAATTTAACTAGTCTTTCAACTTCAGGGTTGGCAAATTGGTCAAGTGGTTTGATTAATGGCATGTTGAATTTCATATTGAAAAAAGATTAGGCTAAACGGGGTGATGGTAAAATTCAAGGATTATTCACATGTCATGCTTTAATTTTCTAATCACTGACTACATAATATGGATTAATCAATGATAAAGAGAAACCCATGACAGCGTTTTATGACCTGAAAGCCGAAACCTTAACCGGCAAAGAACAAGAATTAGCTGCCTACAAAGGCAAAGTCGTACTGGTGGTCAATACTGCCAGTAAATGTGGACTTACCCCACAATATGAAGGGCTACAAGAACTGTATGCAGAATACCAAGAACAAGGGCTGGAAATTTTGGGGTTTCCTTGTAATCAATTTGGTAAGCAAGAGCCTGGCGACTCAAATCAAATCAGTGAGTTTTGTGAAATCAACTACGGCGTTGGCTTTCCTATGTTTGGCAAAATTGATGTTAATGGTAAATACACACACCCAGTATTTGAATACCTTAAAGACGAATTGCCAGGCACACTAGGCAAAAAGATCAAATGGAATTTCACCAAGTTCCTGATTGGAAAAGATGGCCAGCCGATCAAACGATTTGCTCCAACCACTAAACCTGAAGACATTAAAAAGTATATTGAAAAAGCATTGGCTACTTAGCCTTTATTTCAAGTAACAAAAAAACAATTCAAAGATTCACATCACCAACCCAATGATTTAGGCTATAAATCATTGGGTTTTATCTAAAAAAGGCAGATTTGACTTAATTATAAAATACCTTAAGTTATGGATTGATGCCATCAATTAATACCGTCCCGATATGTTCTTTAGCCAGTGCATATGTTGCCAATAAGCCGGGTTGAGCACTTGCATTGTAAAATTTCTGAAATGCAAACCCAAACACAGGTAAGCCGTGATATTGGCCGTTATCGCCACCTGTATTTGGGGTGTAGTGAGTATCAAGCAAAAAGTTTAGTTTTATTTTACCTTCTTCAAAGTCAGCGTGATCATGCCCTGAGTGGCTGGAATCCAGTGGACGTATATTAAATGGCACAATGTGAGTGTCTATTTGACCAGAAAGGGCTGAAGTGGCAGGTGTCATATTGTTGAAAAATACGTAATTGATGACACTGAAGCTGAATGGTTCTTCATGTGGTGGTGGCGGTGGGTCGATTAGACCAGTGTTGAAGCTAAATTCGTGCCCGGTGCGATCATATGAGTAGAAACCACGACTGAAATCACCAGGGAGTTGATACTCGTTGTCTTCGGTTACCACAAAAGGAGCCGAAGAATCAGGGTTGGATAAGTGATGTTGCCACGTTGGGAAACTTAAAATCCATTCTGACTCTGCTCCCAGAAAAGCAGATAGACTGAATTCATTTTCAACTCCTGTTTTCATGATAAGGGCGCTAACCGCTTCATAACCAGTTGGCCAGTTTGTTGTCACTGCTTGGCCGTTATAAATTACCATGCTGCTTGTCTCGCCACTGGCTAAATCGGGTAGATTGGATTCAGGTGCATGGTGTGCAATGGTGTTAGTTGAGAAAAAACCTGACAAATTTAAAACAGGAACATCAAAGCTAAATCCATTGAGAACATCTATGATACTGGCTGACGTTCGAATGCCAGATGATACTGCTTGCATTGATGTTGTAGGATCATCGCGCCAATTGATCGTGGCAGTTTGTCCATTCCAGGCATCGTCTAATATTTGGCAGTGCTCAGAGGTGTGTGAGTCTCCGAAAATTGATTCATCTACAGTGCCCATTTCGAATACTTCTATTAAACCTGTATTCCAGTTAGATTCCAAAGCTTGTGATTCGCTCAATTCACTTAAATTTAAAGTGCATGTTTGGTCGTTAGACAGCACTTGCACGTTGTTGTTTAGCTGAGCTATGACCGCAACCCACATGTCTTTTGGAGGTATATACAAATTGAACGAATGCAGAGCGTCAGCTTGATTGTTACTGCGTAAATTAATTTTAACCGCTTTGTATTGATCACTGCTGTTATCAATTGTCAGCAGCGTATTCAGTCCATTGGCTACCGTATAAAATGGTAAAACCATGGCTTGAGAGTCGTCGTTGGTGCCGATATGCACAGCTGCATTGATTGAACTGATAAAAAAGAATCCTACAATGCTGAATGTTTTAAACATATAACTTCCTGGTTTGATTTTATTCATTGTCATCTGTAATTAACCTTTCGCCCTGGTGAGGTTTCGCCGATGCATAAGTGGCCAATAAGCCAGGTTGGGCGTTGCTGTTGCGGTATATTTGAACTGCGAATCCAAGCACGGGCAAGCCATGATAGGACTGCGGACTGTCTGTCACTGAGTTGATTCCTCTGTCATTTATATGGGCATAAGCTGGACTCCAGCGTTCATCATCTGTCACTGTATTGATGATTAATTTCGCTTTACCAGAAGTGAATGATTCATCATCGATGATGGCACCTACGATGTCCAGGCCCTGTATGTGCTCATTGGATGGTCCAGAAATCGTAGAATCTGGTGGTTCGAAAAAGATTGGGTTTACCACATAGGTGTTGACCGCATGGTTTAAAAAATGAACTGGAGGACAATAGACACCTGGGGGAGGCAATACACAGCCATAATTAACTTGATACTGAGTGCTTTCACGATCATAGAACAGATAGGATGAACTGGGTGTGCCAGGAAATCTAAAGTAGTCAGTATTTTCAAATATAAATGGTTTTTGTGTCTCAACATTGTTTTTATGAAAAGCTAAAGTGGGAAAACTTAACACCCACTCATTGACTGCACCCACACTGGATGTCACATCGAATTCATTTTCAACAGTGGTCTTCAAGATCAATGCACTGACTGCCTCGTAACCGGTAGGCCAAGTGGTTTGTACAGCTACGCCATCATATATCAAGAGACTTTCTTGGCTGCCACTGGATAGATTGGGTTCGGTTGATTCTGGTTCACGATGGTATATGGTCTCTGTTGGGAAAAAATCATCCATAATCAATGGAGGTACTTTGAAGGCGAAGCCATTAACCACGTTAATCACACTGATGTCAGCTGAAATACCACCAGAAACTGCAGATAATTCAGCTGTGGATTCGGCTTGCCAGAAACTGTTTGGGCCATTGGCATACCAAGCATTGTTTAATTGATCACAGTTTTCTTCAGCTGAAGGAAAATTAAAAAAGTTGTTGGATTCAGTCAACACATTACCCATTTCTATGATTTCTATCATCCCGGTATGCCAATCCCAAGTTGAAGTGTCAGTGCCAGTTGGAGGTGTTGGGTTAGACGAATCCAGATTGATGGTACATGACTGATCATGGCTAAAAACCAATAACTCTTCATCAATAGCAAACATAGCAAAGGTCCAAATATCGTTGGCATCCAAATACAAATTAAAACTGTACATGGCACTGCCTTGACGGCCTTCTCTTATGTTGATTTTGATGGCTTTGGGTTGATCTTGGGTGTTGTTGATTGACACCAGGGTATTCAATCCATTGGCAACTGTGAAATAGGGTACAACAATGGCTTGACCTGTTTGATTTTGACTGATGCTTACAGCTGCTATAGCGGTATAGCTGGTAATGAGAGAGATGAGTAATAAGAATAAATATTTCACAGGTGATTTCATCCAAGTTGAATGTTATTTATTATACAAAAAGGCAGTTAAAATATTGTTATTTGGTGACAGCTTGTTCATTTTCCTTAAAACCTTATAGCCCTTAAAGCCATTGAATATTCATGAATTTTAGTTGAAGCACATGGGCTAATTTCATATAAAAATCCTTTTTTCATGAATTTTTCATGTTTGTTTCAGGCATAAATAATTGCTTAAGCCTACATTCAATGGGGTATTAAGAAAATGAGGAAATAACTATCATGCAGAAATTTTATAAAACGAAATACAATGAAATCCAAGAACAGGACAGGCATCGTCATAGTTGGCTGATTTATGTTTTGATGTTGCTGCTTCTAACTACACAGGTAGCTGGTGCAAACCAGATACAAGGGGGTACCCCCTTGGCTGGAGATTATGAAGTGGGCGATGTGTCCGCTGATTTTCAGACATTGGAAGAAGCCATCGATGCCATAAATTCTGTTGGTATTTCTGCACCTGTCAATTTGCTAATCAGGCCTGGGGTGTATGAATCACATATCACATTGACTGATTTTCAGCGTACAGGTCAGGCTGATGACTGGTTGACCATCACTTCAAAAGATTTGATGAACCCAGCGACCTTGCAGCACGATGCCAGCGCTGCTGACAATAACTGGGTGATTAAATTGGACGCTGTCAATCATGTAAATATCAATCATTTAGTCCTTGAAGCCATCGGTTTTGCAGACTTGAGTGCCGTGATTGCTCTAGAAAATGAAGTTTCTCAGCTTGAAATTCATGATAATCAACTCATCAGTTATCCAGTTGATGTCACGCCTCCTGAGAGTAATGGCAGCATTATCACAACTTTATCAGGCAGTGCCATGGATGACATTTCCATTGATAACAACCAATTCGAGTCAGGTAATGGAGGTGTGGTCATCGAAGGACAATTCAGTCATTACATGAGTAACATAAAGATCACTAACAATATATTTAACGAACAAGTAAGTACCAATGGTTACCATGTCATGAAAATGTATTTCAGTGATGATTTTGTCATCAGTGGCAACCTCATTAACAACCATCAATTAAACGCCAAAGGCATATATCTGTTTAAAATTAATGGTGGTGAAGTTTCAGCCAATCAACTGAATATGCTGGGTGAAGGAACAGGTGGTGAAGCCATGTCAGTATCTAATATCAATGACACCCCCAGTGATGTTCTGGTAATCAAAAATAATTTTATGACGGCATCTAAAAATGCATTAAAGATCAGCAGCATAAATACCAATAACATTAAAATATACCACAACAGTTTGTTAGCCACGGGCTCAGTTAATCTTGGGACTAACTCAGCAGCGCTGGAAATTCTGATCAATAATAACAACATTGAAATTAAAAATAATATTTTGACCAATGCATCAGTACAGGCTGGTGCTTATGTGTTACGGATTGCTGACCTGGCAACAATAGCTTCGTCGAATAACAACATTTTTGATGGCCAAGGCCCATTTGAGTTTTCAGCCAATGGGGTTGACTATATCAGCTTGTCAGACTATCAATTGGGTACTGCGTTGGATGCGGCTTCGATCGATAAGACGATAGACTTTGTTGATGAAAATAACGGCGACATGCATCTTGAATTTGCTCAATATGCCGATCCAGATTTATTATCTACGGCATTAAGTGGTGTGCTATATGATGTGGATGGAGATGTCAGACTTCCTACAACACCCTTAATTGGTGCCGATGAACTGGATGCTGATTTGATATTCATTCACGGTTTTGAATGATGACTTGCAGATAAGAGAGCTGTCTGTCAGTTCTCTTATCTGGCACATATTTAATTCAATCAATCCATACCAATTGGGGAGCCAGGAGGTATGGGCTGAGTGCTATTTTCCAGTTTTAATTCAGGATTTTCGATAAATTGTTTAATCAACAAAGCAGCCCTGCGGTTAAATGCCTTATTCTTGCGGCTCTTTTGTAACGACTTTTGTTTGTCTTGTAAAAAGTTCATCACTTTTGCCTGAGTTATTGGAGCTGAATTTTTATCTGCTGCCAACTTAATAATATGGTTCAAAGTGACCCAATTGATGCTGTCTTGAATGGCTTGGTGATAGTTGTCTTTGTGGTTTTGTTCCCATGTTTTATTCCATAAAGTATCTAGCATTTTATGTAAACTTAAATGCTCATCTTTTCGGGCATGGTGCTCAACCAAGCGATTGGCTCTGGCCGAGTTTAACAAAAGTTTAAGGGTATGTGTTGCTGCAGTTTCAGCCGCGCCTAAGGCATCAAAATTTAGACCTGTTCGATGTTTGAAATGTTCTCGGTCACGATAAGTACCTTCTGCTGGAGGTAACAAATAAGGCAGCAAATTTTCAGGTAGCGCCAAAGTCTCGGCACTCAATGTTTGCAAAACTGTGTCCAAAGCTTTTAATTGTGATTCTGGTTCAACCATGGTCGCAGTTATGTCTGTTTCACCTTTGATGGCGTACCGGTAGTCAACACCAGCTATCAACTTAATAGCTGCTTCTGTTTGGTAACGGTGGAACAAGTACACAGGCACTAAATGGCGTTCAATAAGAGATACAGGTTCACCTGTTTTAATGGTATTTATGCCCAGTTGATTCAAGGCTTTTCGACGCACTTGCAACACCTCAGTGAGGCCTTGAGCTGCATCTGCACCATTGTCCCATAAGTGTGCAAATGGTTGACTGCCTCCAGGTGTTCTGGCATCTCGGTCAGCGATAAAGACATGACCATCTGCTCGTGCTCGATCTAATAATTGGTTCAATTGGGTGGTTTCATCTTGCGTACCAAAATCTTGGTATAAATAAGCCAGTGAAACTTTATCCCAGTCACCAATACCAACATCATAAGCATCTGATAAATCCAAAGTGCCATTTTCACCAATTTTAACCAGCGGGTGAGGGTAGTCCATGACCGATGCTCGATCTTTACTGCTGGTGTAAAAATTATGAATCAGCCCTAATGTGTGCCCCACCTCATGAGCAGATAATTGGCGTAATCTGGCCAAAGCCATGTTTTGAATGTCTGCTTCAAGTTGTTTTGAATCTTTGATGCCGTCATAAGGTGATAAAAGGCTTTGGGCCAATAACATGTCCTGTCTGACACGTAAAGAGCCTAAGGTGACATGACCTTTTAAAATTTCACCACTTCTGGGGTCAACAATACTGGCACCATATGACCAACCCCTGGTTGAACGATGCACCCATTGAATGGTGTTGTATCTGATATCTAAAGGGTCGGCTCCTGGTGGTAAAAGTTCAACTTTAAAAGCATTTTTGAAGCCAGCTGATTCAAAGGCTGCTTCCCACCATTTGGCGCCATCTAATAATGCAGATCTTACCGGCTCAGGCGTACCAGGATCTAAGTAATAAACAATCGGAGCTACCACTTCACTGACTGAAGCGCTTGGATCTTGTTTTTCAAGCCGGTGGCGAATAACCCATTGTTGGTTCATTGATTCTCCCAATGGCACGGCATAATCTTTGAAGCTGATGGGTATGCCACCAGAGCGTGGATCAAAATTTCTGGTTTGATAGGGCTCTTCTGGCAATTTAACCAATGAATGATGGGTCCGAATGCTGATGATGTCACTGGTTGGAGCCACCGAGCGGATGTGGTTGCCTGGTTTTGATCCTTGTAATGTTATGAGGGCTTCAAACTCGGTGTTTTCTGGGAAGTTTTTGCTGTTTTCCATGTAAATGGCTGATCGATTTGGGTCCACTGCAAACTGTCCTTCTTCCATCTGTGCCAATCGATTTTGTATGCCTTGGGAATCACGCAGTAAAAAATTTGTCCAATCAACCAACACAGTTTCATCTTGTGCCGCTTGGATGTCACCACCCCAAAGTACTGATTGTGCGAAACCATCAGCCACAGCTTGTCTTTCTGCAGGGTTTTCTGAATGGGCTCGATATGATAGGTTGGGTTCAATCATCATGACTTTGTTACCATAACGCTTGAACTGAACCAAAGCATAGCCGCCAATTTGCCCGCGATCTAAACCAATGTCATTGGAACCAACACCAGATTGTAAGTAATAGACATATAATAAATCTTGATCAAATCGGTCTATCTCTAAATAAATTTTACCGTTGTTTTCATCCCAATAAAAATCGACAAAGCCTTCTTCTTTTGACATGTTGGCTGTGAATTCATTGATGTTTTTAGCTGGTTGGTCGGCAGCCAAAGAAATTAGGCTGAAGCTCAGTAATAAAATGAGTGATAGGTATTTGGTCATAAATTCCTCTTTTTTTAATTCTAGGTTGGGTATGCCATAGCTATTGTGCCAATTGCATTGAAAAATGTCATTAAAAACTTGATGCAGGTAGGAAGTAAAAGACTGTTGACTTCAAACCAC
>JBPOFV010000044.1:0-11132 GCA_051252335.1 Marinicella sp.
TGGACCAAAAATCAAACAAATCCGTCTGTGGATCTTTCTGCTTCATCACCCGGTCCGTCAACAAGGCGATGGTGGCTCCACAATGATAGTAAACACTGAAATTCTGATGTTTTTCAAAAGCTGAAACCGGATATTTATTCAAAGTCTCAATACAGGCATTTAAGTATTTTTCATGTTCAATCAACACCTCATCGGCGGTAATAATTCCCAGTTTTGCCAATGCCCGTGTTGCGAACGCATCTGCTCCTCCTTCATGGATCCAGCTGTCGTTTTTATCGCCAGTGGTTTCAACCAGCTGTGAGTTCCATAAATGAGCAGCCTCATGCGCCAAAAAATGCAATAAGCCAGTCAAGTTATTTAACGATGCTTGATGCCAATCATCACCTTTCACACTTAATTGTATCAAGCCAGGCAAGGTACCACCTGAATATTGAGTGCCTGGGCTAGGGTCAGCATAATAGCTGAAAAAAACCATTGGCATAAAATCTAAGTTAAGACCAGTTTCACTGGCATAAAAAGCAAATAATTTAGGCAAATCCTGCACCAGCCGATCTTTGATCCAAGGTGGCAGTCCTGGGTCGATAACTGCCAGCATATGCTTGCTCTTGACAGGTAGATTTTGGCCGTAATAGATGTAGGTGCCTTTCAATTCATCATCAAGCCAATACTGCTCGTTGATACCTGCTTTACCTTGTACGATGATATGATTTTGTTTGAATGGTTTAAAATGAAATTTATGGTCCATGTGGCTGTCATCACTCAAGGCCAGCAATAAATGACCGGTGTATAACAAAACAGCACCATCTGAAAACGAAAAATTCAGCTCATAATCTTTAGGTGTGGTGCGAAAGTCTGAGTCAAAAAATAACCTGATAGATTGAAACAATGTTCCATCATGCGATTCAATATAATGTCGCTTATCATTTTCACTGTACAACTTCAGCTTGGAATTTTCCAGTCGCCAATTATCACGCGGCAATGATCCCACTCGATAAAAGTAAACTTTATTAACTGCTTCTGGCAATTGGTAATCAACAAGCCATGAATCATTGTCAACCCTGGTAACAGTGACTTTAATGTGTTCTTCCGCACAGGCAAGACCACAAAAAATCAGCATAAAAATGCGCAATAAAAAACACCTTTTCATTGATAAGACCTCTTCATGTGATATTAATTAGACGACAGAACCCGCCAAATGGTTACAAAAAAGGCCCATTTAATTGAATGACCCTATGCAATTGTTTTTTTAATAACCGGTAATGCCGCATCCATTGCGCCTAAAATCTGCAACTGCGGTGGTGGTAGAACCGGCTTGAACGGCGTTCACACCACCAAAATACAGGTTGTGATTGAGCCATTCACTGTGAATGGGGCACGATTTTTTTAATGCCTCTAAATCATTTGGCTGGAAACCTGGTTCTAAATCCAAATGGCCATTTTCAAAATGCATGCGAGGAGCTTCGATGGCATGTTTCAGGATTTTTTGACCATTGATGATGTGATTAATGACTTGAAACATGGCCGATTTGATGCGGTTTGATCCACCAGTTCCTAAAGCATATTGGTGTTCTGGATGCATGATTAATGTAGGTGACATCATTGAACGCAATCTTTGTTTTTGTTGCCAAGCAAAAAATCCTTGGCTGTTGATGTCTTCTTCGCCCAAGAAGTTATTCAACATAAATCCAGCACCAGCAACCACATGCCCATTGCCCTCACCATTGGATAAAGTCAAGCTAGCCAAATTCCCTTCTTTGTCAGTGACACTCATATGTGTAGTGCCTCTTGACACCTCAGCCATTGGGTTTCTTTTTAAATCATCAGCATGTTGCATCGCTTCAAGCACAGCTGGCAAATCATGTCTGGACTTCAGCCTTTTTAATTGCTCAAAAATCAAATATCCACCACTGCTGGGTTGAGGGTTGGTTAATATTTGATGTTGATTGATTGACATTTGTAATGGCTCTCGAACTTCACACTGGTATTGACTGAAATCAGCAGGTGTTAACAAACCATTTTGATGGCTGGTAATCTGCTGGGCCATGTCGCCTGTATAAAACCATTGATGGTCAGCTTTTGACAAGGTGTCAAGAAAAGTTGCCAGGGCTTCGTTTTTCCATACAGCACCCGAATTGAACCCGGAAAACAACGCTTTTGCTTCAGGTGTGGCTTCAATAATGGGTTTTAGTATCATGGCCACATAAGCTTGTTGATGGTTGACCTTGATGCCTTGTTGTGCCGCTTGTATAGCTGGTGCTGCTATTCGGTCCAATGGCAATGAGCACAAATGCTCATGAATTTTAAAGATGCCTGCCGGTACAGCTGGAACAGCAGCTGCGGCATGGCCAATGTGAAACTCTTGGCTGCGTGTACCAAAATTTCCAATGATGGGGTAAAAGTCGAATTTTGAATGATCAATTGAATGAACATTGATTAACGGGGTGTCGGAAAAAAAATCGAGTAACTTGGGCGGTTGTTGCGGACCTGCTGCCAACAAAAACCCACCACCGCCTGGTGAAGACAACAAAGGCTCGGCCACAAAAGACATCATCAAAGCTGCCAATATCGCATCATATGCATTGCCACCTTCACGCAAAATGGTGGCTGCGGCTGCGGCTGTTTCAGGGTGTCCTGCCGCAATGGCATAGGCTTGTGATTTCGGCATGCTGATTAATTCAGGTGATTTTGTAAAATGACCATTGTATGTCATGCCAAAATCATGTCAAACCATTTATAATGGCTCTTTTGTTGAAACCCTACGCGAGTCAAATGGATAAAAATCAAAGCTTATTTAGCCAAGCCCAACAGTTTATACCAGGTGGTGTAAACTCACCTGTACGAGCTTTCAAAGGAGTGGGTGGAGACCCATTGTTTATAGCCACAGCTCAAGGCCCAAATATGTTCGATGTGAATGGTAAGTCTTATATCGACTACATAGGCAGTTGGGGTCCCATGATTGCTGGCCACAGCAATGAACATGTTTTGAATGCCGTCCATGCCGCAGTCGACCGAGGATTGAGTTTTGGCGCACCGGCAGAAGGTGAAGTTAATTTAGCCAAACAGATTTGTGACATGATTCCTTCCATTGAGCTCGTCAGAATGGTTAATTCTGGAACCGAAGCAACCATGAGTGCCATTCGCTTAGCCCGTGGTTTTACTGGGCGAGACAAAATCATTAAGTTCGAAGGTTGTTACCATGGTCATGCCGATTCATTTTTGGTTAAAGCAGGCAGCGGAGTACTGACCTTAGGTATTCCAGGTTCTCCAGGAGTCCCTGATGCAGTGGCAGATTTAACTTTAACTGTACCCTTCAATGACCTAGATCAATTGCGTGAACTGATGACTGTGGTTGGTGAGGATGTGGCAGCCATCATAGTTGAACCCATTGCTGGAAACATGAATATGATAGAGCCTTTACCGGGCTATTTGACTGGCATGCGCCAACTCTGTGATGAATATGGATCCGTGTTGATTTTTGATGAAGTGATGACTGGATTTCGCGTGGCCCGTGGCGGCGCCCAAGAATTATATGGGGTACAGCCTGACTTAACCACATTTGGTAAAGTCATAGGCGGTGGCTTACCAGTTGGTGCATTTGGTGGCAGAAAAGACATCATGAGTCACATCGCACCGACCGGACCGGTGTATCAAGCAGGCACACTATCTGGCAACCCTCTGGCCATGGCCGCAGGATCGGCCATGATGAACATCATTTCAGAACCTGGTTTTTATGACCACTTAAATCAACAAACTAAAAAACTAGTGACAGGTTTACAAGCTGTTGCAGATGAAGCAGGCGTTCCATTTTCAACCTGTCATCAAGGTGGTATGTTTGGTTTATATTTCACTGATCAGCCTGTCCATCGATTTGATGATTTGAAACATTGTGATGAAGACCATTTCAAACGCTTTTTTCATGCCATGCTAACTGCAGGGATCTATTTAGCGCCTTCAGCTTATGAGGCCGGCTTCGTCAGTTCAAAACACTCGGATGAGATTATTGATCAAACCCTCACCGCAGCCAAAACAGCCATCAGAGCCTGACCATGGAACCAACAGGGTGGGTCAAAGATGTTTACGATTGGATTCAAGCGAATCCAAACTGGACCGGCATCCTGATATTTCTATTCGCCTTCACAGAGTCGATCTTATTGGTTGGGATTATTTTTCCTGGTGCGGCCTTTTTAGTCAGTTTAGGTGCCTTGATTGGACTGGGTGTACTCGATTTTTATACCGCTTGGATTTGGGCTTCATTAGGTGGCTTTGTTGGCGATGGCATCAGTTTTTGGATCGGGCATAAATACAAACAAAGACTGTTGAAAATGTGGCCGATTTATAAATTCCCTGAATTGATCGAAAAAGGTCAGGCCTTTTTCCAAAAATATGGTGGCGTCAGTGTTTTTATAGGTCGATTTGTCGGGCCAGTTAGACCCATCATCCCTGCCATAGGCGGCATGATGGGAATGGATGTTAAGCGCTATATCATCATCAGCGCTGTGGCTTCTATTTTATGGGCACCATTTTATTTACTACCAGGCATGTTATTTGGTTCCGCCATGGAAACCATGGCCAAAGTTGCGGTCAAAATGTCGGTCTTGGTTTTGGTTCTTGTGGTGTTAATTTGGGTGGCTTATTGGTTGATCAACTTGATCTACAAATTATTGGTTCCAAGAACATATCAGTGGCTCAGTAGCTTATTAACTTGGACTCAAAAACACCCGACATTGGGCAAGCTGACCTCTGGATTGGTCGATCCAAGGCAGCCAGAGAAAGGTTCACTGGCTATGTTGGCCGTATTGTTGCTGGTCTTTTTAGTGGCTGCTATTTGGTTTGCAGCCATTAATAATACTTTACTAAATTGGAACCAAAGCTCGGAATCATTTTTCTATGCTTTTCATAACCCATGGACCGTTTTGCCGATGAAGTGGCTGCTGTTTATCGGACATGACATCAGCATATTAGTGACCACAATTATGGTTGCACTGTGGTTTATTTATCGCCGCATGTATCTGGTCCTTAATCACTGGTTGTTGGTTTCTGTAACGGCCTACATATTCTCTGTGTTAATTTGTCTGGCTGGACACGACCAAGGGCACTTTTTTGCTGTTCACCATGTTTTTTGGTTAACTGCAGTGGCTTGTTTTTGGGCCATCTTGGTTGCTGGCGCCTACCCACATAAATGGCGCAGCTGGCCGTATGTATTGGCTGGCGTGTTGATATTGTTACATGCATTTGCCACCTTGTTTTTCTATCAAATGAATTTAACCATGGTGATTCTGTCTATCTTATCTGCCAGTATTTGGTCCATGTTAATTGGCATCGCATTTCGCACCCGCAACCGCAAACAATTTTGGGGCTTGCCCGTTAAAATCACATTCATCTCCTCAGTATTGATTATGCCCTTTATCACCTGGGCCTTGGTATCCAGTCACACCTCAGTAACTAAGCCAGCTTGGTTAGAACAACAAATCACCGCTAAAACCACAGGATGGGCAAACAATGGTGAACAAACCCTGGACATCATCATTGAGTCAGACTTAACTGCCTTAGAATCTCAGTTGGTTGATGCTGGTTGGCAATCCCAACAACCCAGAACCTGGGGCAATGTTTATGAAGCATTGCGAGCCGAAGCTGACGCAGAATCATTGCCTTTGTTTTCTTATGTGCACAGAGGCCAGGTTGAAATTTTATTGATGAGCAAAGTAACGGATGATCGATTGATCGCATTGCGGGTTTGGTCCGACCAGAGCCAGACCAAAAATCGTTACATGGCCACCCTGACCCAACACAAAAAAGACACCGACCTGTATTTATTCAATCATTGGGGTTTTCAAAATACAGTGCATGAAAAAAGCATCTTAATAAAAGCGCTATCTGGAGGTCCATTCACAGTCACACCAATGGCTGATAACTTCCTGGGGATCAAACTAAAACCATGATGAAATTAATCACTATAATCGCACTTTTACTGTTACTCACAATTGGTGGGATATATGCCTTGAGAGACTCGGCACCCACTGTTTTTCATGCCGATTTTGTTGGCAGCGAAGTGTGTGGCAATTGCCACTGGATTAATTATGACGCCTGGAAAATTTCACCGCATCACAACATAGCCAGAATCCCAGCCAAAGACAGTGTGGTGGGAGACTTTTCTTCTGGCAGTTACTATTTTCCACAACAAGATCCTGAAAACGAAGAGGAACAACCAGCAGCACGGATGTACCAACGCCAAGGCGAATACTTTATGGCATTGCGTGATGTCAACAATGACAGCTACACCGAATTTAAGATCGATAAAGTCATTGGTTATCAATACCGACAAACTTATTTAACTCAAGAAGACGGTGGCGTGTTACGGCGTCTACCGATTCAATGGTCTGTACCTAGGCAAGACTTTTTTGCCTATTGGAACGAACAGGAACAGTCGCCTCAGTCAGTACATGATTTGTGGTTACAAATGAAACCACAAAATTCGGCTTGGAACCTCTATTGTGCACGCTGTCATACCACCAATTTGCAAGAGCACAGCAAAGATTTTAACCACACAGTTGCTGATGTGGAATGGACTGAAATTGGTGTCGGTTGTGAAGTGTGCCATGGACCTGGCAGCCAACATGTTGAATACATGGATGGCCACCCAATTAATCGATTGGCTTCATGGTTGGATCAAAACTTACAAGATAAAACGGCTCCTTTTATCATCAATGCAGCCAACCATGACCAAGGCTTTGCACTCAGTGTCTGTGCTCGCTGTCATGGGGCAGATATATTTCGCAAAAGACAACCCTTGTATCGCAATTACCAACCTGGTTATGATGAACATGGCAACCTGAATGATTTGTCACCTTATTTTGCAGAAGCACCATTAAAACCAGGAAGAACTGACCCCACCATTGAGGTCTGGCCAGATGGCAGGCCCAAAGGTTTAGGCACTTTGTTCCGCTCATTTGCCGATTCCAGTCATTACCAAGCCACAGACATGCGCTGTTACACTTGCCATGACCCTCACAACAACAAAAAACCTGCCAGCACTGGCTTATTACGCCCAACTGTACAAAGCAACGCCTTTTGTATGAGTTGTCATACCGATATAGCTGAGAATCCTGTGGCTCACACCAAGCACCCAGAAGGCGGCAAAGGATCTTATTGTTATGATTGTCATATGCCACGTGATTTACTGAATCAAGTGGCTGGGGTGCCACACTTTGTCCGCAGTCACAACATGGGCTCTATTCCAAATCCAATGCTCACAAAAAAACTGGGAGCAGAAAACTCACCCAATGCTTGTCATGATTGTCACCAAGACAAGAGTCATGATTGGGCCATTGAACAATTAAAAATATGGAACATGGACAAACACCTGATTGATACCGACTTACATTTACAACGCAATGCAACTTCAGATTCAGTTCACGCCAATGAATTGTAGTTTCAGGTTTTTTTCAAACACATCTTGATATTGTTGATAAGGTAAGACACCGATGCTTTCAAGGGCTTGGTTGACTTCTTTGGCCATTAATTCATCGCTGAAACAGTTTTCATTCAAGTCACTTTTAAACGGTACACCACCTGGCATTTGTTGTATATCTACCGTACATGTACCGGTCGTTGAATTGGAATGCCAAGCGGTTTTAAAAGCCATCACCAACTGATTCAAATACCGGGTCAATGTGGGATTTTCATTGTTTAAATATTGTTTTTCATTGTCATTGGTAAAAGTGGCATAAAACAGACTTCGATACACTTGATCTGCGAACATTTGACTGCTTAATTCCAACTGCTTGGGATTGAGAATAACGGTACTCAATGTGGGCTGCAAGCCCAAAGTATCTGAAATTGAAAGCTGCAAGGTGAGGGTTTGTTTCACTTCATGAATTTCACCCGTTAAAACATACCTGATCCCAGCCAACTGCCATGCCATTAAATTACCCTTATCAGCTGGCGCCTCATACCTGAATGGCATGCTGAATAAACCGGTACTGGATAAGGCCTGAATGATGTGACTTTCAACCGTGACTGCAGGGCTCAACCCTTCACCGTGATAGACAAATGGTAAAGCCACAAACTGGACGGGTTCAGACTGACTACCAACGATCAATAATTCAATTTCAGCTTGAACTGAAAAGCTGAATAGCAGTAAACATAACAAAGCTTTTTTCATCGTTAAATTCTAACACACAAAAACCGCAGGCCAGTCCTCGAGCTTTGACAATAAACGCACTCACAATTTATGTTTTTTTGCGTTGTATCGCAGTTTCAGCAACAGCACAAAATGGTACAATGCTTGCTTTTAATATTATCTAAGCCTTTATGATCAGACTCAGAATTGGCGGTGTCCCCGAACATTATAATCTGCCATGGCACATGGCTCGTAAGTCACAGACCCTACAAAATCAAGGCATTAAGCCTGAATGGACTGACTTCTATGAAGGCACTGGCGGCATGATACAAGCCATTAAAAACGATGAATTAGATGTAGCCATCTTACTCACTGAAGGTGCCATCTCTGGTATTTCAAGAAATGCTAATTACAAGATCGTCTCGTTCTATACCGACTCACCCATCATCTGGGGCATCCATGTTCCAGCAGATTCTGACATCACCGATGTGAATGAAATTTACCACCACCGCTATGCCATCAGTCGATATGGATCAGGATCTCATTTGATGCCCTATGTCCATGCCAGACAAAAGGATTGGCCGGTACATAAATTACAATTTCGCGTGATTAATAACTTAGATGGTGCCCGAATGGCCTTTCGAGAAGACAAAGCCGATGTGTTCTTTTGGGAAAAATTCACCACCAAGCCATATGTAGATAGTGGAGAATTCAGACGCATAGGTGAATGCCCAACACCCTGGTCATGTTTTGTCGTAGTGGCCAGCCACCAAACTTTGGCCTTACATGCCGAGAAAGTTAAAATCCTGCTGGATGAAACTTTTAAACAGGCACAAAATCTTTACCAGGACCCGAACCGAGTGAACATCATAGCGGAACAATTTGACTTGTTACCAGAAGATGTAGAATCCTGGTTTTCTTACACCAGATGGGGTAAAAAAATTGAACTTAAAAAGGATGTTTTGGCCGAAACTACCGATACATTGAAGGATCTGGGCTTGGTGCACCAGAAATTTAAGGTCAAGGATGCCTATTACGAGTTATAACAAATTAATCAACATTCAAGGAATGGAACGTGAAGAAAGTAGTTTTATTATTAATGATAGTTTTGGGCATATTCATATGGATGTACTTGAATGATGACCATAAAACGACTTCTGCTGTCAGCCCAATTAATCAAGTCAGCCTAAAAACAGAACCAAAATCAAAGGCGAATAAAACTCAGCCAACCCAAAAAGTTGTACCCTCCAACGAAACTGTAGTTAAGCAAAAGATTGTCCCAATTGAAGATGCTGCCAGCAAAAATAAATGGTCATACTTGGATTTGTACCAGAAATATCGATTGGCATATCACTGTTATGAACCTTATCAACGCTATCATTACGCCAAAATAGATTTTGATTACATTGACCAATATACCCAAACATACCAGTATCGAAACCACGATGGTCACGAGCAGCCCACAGAAAGCCAAATTGAACTGCTTGAACAATTTTTAACCCAATGTCTAGAATTACAAGATCAAGTAGCCACTTTTAATGGCTTTACACCAGTCGCTAAAAATGAAGACTATTGGAATGCCACCAGAGAATTTATCGAAGCAATGCTGTTGGATTACCCGGCAGCTACAGTTGATGAAAAATACTTAAAAACATCATGGCAATTACGCAGCACTTGGTTAGATAAGTTAGATGCAGTTTTATTGGCCAGCTATGGAGATAACACACTGTCAGATGAGGAAATTTCGACCATCAAACAGCACATCAAAGATTTAAGAGTTGAACGTCGAGAACAGAGGGCCGCACTGGGAGAAGCATTTACTCTGGAAATGGGTGACGAATACAGTCAAATGATTACGTCCTTACAAAACCAACTCAAAGATCAGCTACATGTTGATCAAAAGGCCCGAGCAATCTTATTACAACAGTGGGATGCCCAAACCCTGGCTTTAGAAGCTCGTTTACACAATGGACCAGTTGAATCATTTCAATTGATCACAGAAACGCTGAACCTGTCGCTTGGACACACTTTCAATCGACCAAATAACAATGGCTACCAAAGAATTATAGGACGCAGGATTCGAGAACTGGTGCCTGAATATGAAATTCACAGTGACCGACTGATGCTGCTCAGTGAAGTCAGAATGCCCAACCACTTTGATCTATTGTATCCATTTGCTCACTTGTGGTACATGTGTGAAAGTGGCTTACCATGTGGTCACAACAGTGAATGGATGAGAGCACGCTGCTTAGGTTTTGATACTGGTAGAGCTGATCTGGCCTCTTGTAATCAATCTTATGATCGTTATTTAATTGATCACTTGATCAGCCCCAACCAAGCCGTAGATATCAATGGTTTAAAAACAATGTTGAAGGAACTCTATGGCTCGTAACATCATCTTAATTTTTGCCTTGATGGCCGCACTGATTTTGATTTGGCTCTTAGCTTCTGAGCCCCTGAACCAAACCACAAACGATCATCAAATTGCTGATACAAGCCCAGTCGAGTTAAGCTCATCGGATGTGCCCAAAATTAAGCCAAACTCAAACCCAGATCTGCTTGTAACGACAGCACAAGCAGAGGACCCAAGAACTGACACCAAAGAACAAGATCAAGAGGCGCTGTTAGAACAATTGAACACCGAGCTTGGCCAATCAAAATACAGCGAAGATCCAGTGATTGAACTTACCTCAATCATCATGGAAATAAGTGGCTGTGAAATATCAAGAACTTTCAGTCGTTGGAATTACCTTGAACCCAGTTCTGAATGGAAACAATTGAATCAACAAGCTGAAGACGAATGCCAAAAATTGAAACAACAATATCCGATTATTTCAAATGATAAAGACAATGACAAATACCTTGCTTTACTGAAGCCAACAACGGTTATCGGAAAACAGCTACACGATGCCTATAATCAAATGCAAAGCTCACCTGATTTTGCCATAGAGCATATCAACAACATTTATTACATTGGCGTCAATTCAAAAAATGCACAATTACTTTCCTTGGC
>JBPOFV010000045.1:0-11036 GCA_051252335.1 Marinicella sp.
AGATGGTTTCGTTCAGGATTTCGCCATTCATAACCTTGATTCAACGGGTGAATATACAGTTAGGGTCACGATCGACTCAAACTCAGAAGTTGTTGAAAGCAATGAGCACAACAACAGTACTTTTAAAGTAATTCAAGTCATAGATGATGCTCAGCCTGATTTAAGTCTGCTACTTGATGCCAATGAAGTCTATCCCAGACAAGCTATTTCCGGGTTCATGCAGGTTTATAATCCGGGTGTTGCGTTTAATGGTTCTGTGAATGTTAAATTGATTGATACCCAAGGATTTGCGGTCGGGATTGAAGACAATTATTCAGTGGTTGATTTGTCCCAATCTTCTTCATGGACTCAACCATTCAACTGGAACAGCACTGATGTATTTGCTGGTAATTATCAAGTTGAAGCCTCTTTGTACGACCAAAATCATTTACTGGTTGAACAACAAGTCAAGGCGCTTGAAATTAAAGAATCGGCTGAGTTTCAATTACAGCTATCGACCTCTTCAGCACAAGTACAAATCAATCAAGTGATTAACTTTAATGCTGAGGTGACCTATCAAGTCGGTAATACGCTGCAAAGTGGAGTCTTAACCTGGCAGGTTTTTGACGACAGTCAACAGTTGATATGGAGTGATATGCAAAACCTCAGTACCATGTCACCAGGATTTAGAGCGACCATTGAAAACCCTTGGATATCATCACAAACGGGCTCGTTTGAGTTACGAGCTACTTTGACAACGCCTTTGGCAGAGGTATCCGGCACATTGCCTTTTGAGGTGATTCCCCAAACGCCACAACTAAACTTAAATGGAACCATTGAACCGCTTGCTGCCGGTATTATTCTGGGCCAAAACTGGAACTCAGAATATACTGTTTCAAATCCTGGGCAAGTGGATGTCTCTACAATTCCAGTTAAAATTGCTTTATGGGACAATGATTTAAGTGGTTTGTTGTTTGAACAAAACACATCCGTCTCACTCATAAGTGGCACTCAAGCACACATGGATGCCAACTGGACATCTGATACTTTGGACTTAGCAAATTATGTCTTGGTATTAACGGCGGATTTGAGTGGAATAGGTGGCAGTGCTGAAACATTGTTAGATACGCTGGTGGTTGAAACCGTAGATTTAACCGCCCCTGAAATCATCATTAATGGTCCGATTAATGCAGCTTACTACCAATCAAATGTGGAGTTAATGGCCACTGTGACTGATCAACATTCATCAGTTTCACAACTGGATGTCTATCTGGATAATGATTTTGTTGTGACTTTACCAGGTGACCAATTAAATGGTATTCACCAGCATTGGTTGACTGGCTTGTCTGAAGGACAACATACCATTAACGTGGTGGCCACTGACATATATCAAAACTCAAGCAGTCAGTCTGTGACATTTAATGTGGATAATACAGCGCCTCAGATTGATGTTACGGGTGTGATTGATGCTGGCCTTTACAATTCAACTGTACAGCCAGTGATACATATTACCGATGCGAATTTAAGTCAAAGCCAGATCACTTTAGATGGTGTACTGTTTAATTCGGGTGATATGGTATCAATTGAAGGCAACCATTTGATTTTGGTCAGTGCCACAGACTTGGCTGGTAATTTAGCAACCAAACGAGTTGCTTTTAACCTAGACTTAACAGCACCTGTGGTGGTCATCACTTATCCAGTTAATGGCAGTGAAACCAATCAAGATACGACCATAGTCAGTGGTCAAACTGAAGTGGATGCAACTGTATCAATTATGGCAGGAGCCTATCAGGACTCGACTGTAGCCGATTTTGAAGGTGGGTTTAGTTTTGCTGATGTTCCTTTAAGTAGCGGTGAAAACATCATATCTGTAGCAGCTACAGATTTAGCCGGGAATGCAGGCTTGGAGTCTCAAGTCACGGTGACTTATGTTGATACTGTAAATGTTAATGGTTCAATTTCTGCCGACTTAACTCACCCAATTGGTCAAAACTTATCAATAAATTGGTCGGTGAATAATGAAAATAACTTCAACGAATTGGGTTTGCCTGTAGCGGTTACTATGTATCGTGTTTCTGACAATGCACTGCTTCGAACTGATACTCAAAGTATTGACCTTGATCCAGTGGCTACATTTAATGGTAATACAATATTTGTAACCGATGATTTAAGTGCCGGTGACTATCGATTGCAGCTGAGTGCAGAAATTGATGGCATCATGCAAAATTTAGATGATCATTTACTGACTTTACAAGATGTCATTGGACCCGATTTAATTGTGTTTGAACCCACTTCTGGTCAGGTATCAACAGCCGCATTAGAAGTCTTGGCACAAGCAGTCGATTTGCACAGTGAAATAGATGAAGTCAGTTACCAATTAGACAACAGTGGAACTTGGTTGCCTCTGTCATGGAATGGTTCTCAATATTCGGTATTGTTAAATTTACTTCATGGCGATCACTTGATTGTGGTTCGTGCCATTGATATCCATGGCAATGAAAGTACCAGTGCAGAAATAGACTTCATAATCGATACCCTTGCACCTGAAATAGTGATTAACTCACCCACCGATGGTTTGATTACCAACCAACCAGTAACCATTGCTTATACAGTAACAGATGACAATAATTATTCTGACAGCGCCGAGTTAAATTTAAACGCTGTGTCTGATGGTGATTTAATCACGGCTGAAGGCGACTATGAGTTAACTGTCAATGCACTTGATGAAGTTAACAATGAATCTAATGCAACCCATCAATTCATCATTGATACCACGGCTCCTGTTGTGGTGGTAGATCATCCACTGGATGGCCATCAAAATACTTCTGGAATGATTGATGTCAGTGGTAGCTCAGAGCCCAGAAATGCCATTGTAATTACAGTCAATGGCATTGAACGGAATATGAAAACTGATGACAATGGCATGTTCACATCACAGGACCATGCTTTACAAATTGGTAACAATGAAATTGTTGTAACAGCTACTGATCAAGCAGGCAATGTATCTTTGCCAGTGCTTAGAAATGTCATTTACAGCCAAGTTGGATCTGTCATAGGTCGTGTTTGGGAAGATGCCAACAGTGATGCAATCATTGATATTGGCGAGACTGGTTTCAATCAGATCTTAGTTGAACTGACCGATGTTGATAACAACACTTCGCAAGTATTCACTGACATCAATGGTTATTTTGAATTCAGTGATTTATCTCCAGGAGATTACAACATTGAAGTTTCAGACGGTGAATTATTAACTCAGTGGATTAATACCACCAATAATAACCCACAAACCATCTCAGTAAATGCAGATCTAAGCACTGTGATTGATTTTGGCTTTTATCAGGATAAACCAATCCTTGATGCAGAAGTGACTGCCAACAACCTAAAAGGCAGGCTGTTGGTGTTAGTCGATACACCGACTGCTCAAGTTGATTTCGGGCAGTGTGTGGGTGTTTCATCTTGGAAAATGCAAAAAAATGTAGCTCATGATTTCAGTTCTGGTGATGTTATTTGGGCTAAATTGTTGAATGCTCAAGGTACGCTGTTACAAACCGAAAGTGCTTCATATGAAGAATTTGCTGCCAACGGCTTCCAAGTCATTGATGATGAGGCTGAAACCAATGAATATAACTTGGTCTTACAAACCATGGATAATTCTCACATGAGAGCCTTTGTAAACAGCTCAAGTTTGGCCAATCCTTCGATTTTATCGGAACCCTATCAATTGATTTTAGGACATCAAATTGACGGTATTTCAACGGAATATTCCAGTGATTTAGTGGTTCATGATTGTTCAACTTACAATCAAATTGGTAACCAATCAGGAGAATTACAACTGTTCTCTGTTGGTTTGAATCCAGCCTTAGCATCTGATGATGCCAATAGCTCAAGTCAGGCACAACACCTGGTCAGTCAACAGCTGTTACTTGAGGGGATGTTGGATGACAGTGGTTGGTCATACCACATAACTTCTGACTCGGTTGAATTTGCCAATCAGATGGCAACTGGTGCTTATGTGTCATATTGGTTAATTGCTGAAAATGTCAAACTTTCATCAACCCTACAATCTGACCTCATGGCAGAGATGAATGAAGGGGCAAGTCTTGTTGTGTCTAGCGGGCAAGCCAATCTTAATGAGTCCTTTTACTCAACATTAGGGGTTCATGTTGATGGCATACATGCTGATGCCAACTTCATTGAATTGTCAGATTCACTGATCTCAAATCGAGTTGATTTACCTATTTTGCTTGATGAACCGGTATTAAAAGCCAGTTTAATGGGTGCTGAATCTGTAGGGGTGTTCACCGGTTCAGGAATCACTGCGCCAGAAAATATCGCTTTGACATGGTCTGATGACTTAGCTGGAATAGGTGTTTTCTCCGGCATTGATTGGTTGTTACAAGCATCGGAAGAATTGGGCTTGAGCCAATATACTCAACTGATGAAAGATGTGCTTGAATTTGTTCATCCCTTGGGGCTGTCTACTCAATTGGGCCGTGCCAGAGCTGTTCAATTTGAGATGCTTAATAATGGCAGAAATGTAGACGGGTATGTGCATGTGAAATTACCTGTAGGTGTAAGTTTGGCCTACGCTCCAGTGGTGGTTTCTACCACACCGGAAGGGTTTACATTCGAATATGAATTGCTTGAAAATCAATCATTGAGCCATGAATTTTGGTTAACCGTTAGTTCTTCTCCAGTGACAGTGAATTTTGATATTCACTTGGATGAAGAAACAGAAGTGTTTGAGTCTTTAGGCATTACGTTGATTGCTGGCGAATTACCCGATTTACAAGCTTCAATAACAAACTGTGTAGCAGGTGTTAAACCTGAACAAAGTTTAATTTATGAAATGACCATTACCAATACGGGTAACAAGGTTATCAACGGTGCGATAGCGCATGCGGAATTTAGCAGTGGTTTGACAGAGCCGAATTGGACATGTATTGGAGTCAACGGTGGTGTTTGTCTAGACCTCAGCGGTACTGGTGATCTGATCGGTGGTGTGGTGAATTTACCGCTTGATTCCAGTGTGGTATATCGCTTCGAAACCGATGCCATGATTTCACCAGTTACAGCAATTCAATCAATTGGGTCGGTACAAATGCCTGTAGGAATTACTGATGTCAACCCTGCAAATAATGACACCATTGATGTTGATAGTGTTTATCAATATATCTTTAAACATAGTTTTGATTGTGCCGCAGCTGGCACGGGTGTAACTCAAAATAAGTCTTCAGTTTTAACCATGGAGGGTCATTGAAATGATTAACTCGACTAAACAAAATCGCATTTATGATCAACAATTTTCCAGTAGAAAAGGTAGAGGTTTGTTTCAAGTTAGTATGCTCAAATGGTTACTGATAGTAACGCTGATGATTCCTGTTTCAGCATCATCTGAACAAGGGCTTAATGTTGATACTGCTTCATTTGATGAAGTGCAGTCTGAATGGGTTCAAGGCCTTTTATTGGGCAAAGACATGAGTCCATATTCAGCCAGCTATGCTGAAAACAAAGGGCCAAAAGCAGAAGCGGGATTACATACCAGAAATCCACTGATTAATTATCAAATTGCGGAACAGACATTCTTAAAGGAACTCAATAAACTGACGCATATTGAAGGTGAATTGACCCAGGCTCAACAAGGGTTTATTGATGACAAGCATGCACGATTGAAGAGATCTCATGACAAGTTAATCGAATGGGTGAATGGGCTTAAGCGCATTCAGTTTGAAGTACCAAACTCAAAGAAACCAGATCAGTTTTTACAATTGAAAGCAGCATTTGACCAAAGAATTGATGTGATCAGTCAAATGTTAAAACATCCAGTGGAAACCTGGAATCCACTGACACGACAAATGTTGAAGAGTTTGTCTTCAAATGAGCGCACATCAACGGCTGGTCAATCAGCATCAACCAGCAATCAATCGCAAATAATTTTACGCAACGATCGTTTGCCTTATAACAGCAGAAACTTTCTGGCTCCAGAGTTGATACTCAGTCCCGAAATCATTCCAGCCTATGCCAATGATTCTGCAGCAGCTGGAGACGCCAATGATTTGGTCTCTGATGATGTTGTTGCACTGACGCCAGAGATTTATGAATTGGCTGAAAGTTTAGAGCATGATTACATCAGAATTTATAATTTTGTTAGACAGCAAGTGACCGAACAGTATTATTCCGGCAGTATGAAAGGTTCACAGGGCACTTTGCTGTCTTATGCTGGTAATGATGTGGATCAAGCCGCCTTGTTAATGGCATTATTAAGGGCTTCAAATATTCCAGCTAGATTTGTTCACGGCGTTATTCAGCAGCCAGTTGATGAAGTCATGAATGGACTGGGATTATCTCATGCTTCGCAAGTATTAACTGCATTGGACCGTGCTGGAATTGCTTATGAACCAGTCATTCAAGGTGGTCAAATCAGTGCCATTCAAAAACAATACACCTGGGTCAGTGCTTATGTCCCTTATGCGCATTATCGAGGCAGTGCCAACGATTTGAATGACCCTGCTTGGATTCCTTTGGCACCTGCCATAAAACAAACCTCATTTGATGCTCATGAGATTGTTTATGGATCTTTGCCAATCGATGAAAACCAATTGGTTCATGATTATCTTATGGCAACTAATTCAAGCTCTGAACCAATGACATATTGGAAAGAACTACTGAATTCATTGTTGTTGGATGAACCCAGTTATGATGGTTATGAAAGTTTATTATCAGAGGTTGAATTGGTCACTCCAACCATTCAATTGTTGCCTGCTTCTTTACCGTTTACAGTGATTGCTACCACGGCTGAAAGCCCAAGTCTTTTGGCCGCGCATATCCATCATTTAAAAATCAGTTTGAATAATGGTTCTGAGTTGTTAAATATAGAAGTTCCTCTGCCTAAACTTGCTGGAAATAGAGTGACTCTATCTTACCTACCAGCCACAGTTGATGATTTAAATATCATCAACCAGGCAGGTGGTATGTCACAAGTGCCTCCCTATTTAGTGGAATTAAGACCAGTCATTAAAATTAATGGCAGACAAGTGGAAACAGTCACTGAGTCATTACCAATGGCTGAACTTCATGATTTAAACTTAGAATTGATCTCGCCCAACGGTGTAGTAACATTGGAGCGAAAAATATTGGCAGGTACCTACCTCAGTTTTGTTCTTACCACCCAAAACGATGATTATCCATTAAATACTGAATCAACCAATTTGATCAGTGATGAAACCCTACCGATTCGATTGATACACAATCTAGGTGTTAATTATCACAGAGCATGGAACCAAGTTGAGAATGAATTAGCCAGTGTGATGGATCATGCTGTGATCAGACCAATTCCAGCATTGTCAATTTTGTCTCCTGAATTTAAGCTCGAAACACAAGCCAATGTTCCTCTGCAAATGCAGTTTTTTGGAGTCAGCTTAGATGCCATCAGTCGATCTGTGGATGTGGTTAGCCGCAGTAATCAAGGACCAGAAACCAACCAAGAAAATGAAGCAGCTTGGATGCGCTTAGCAGCTTTACAAGGTTCATGGTTAGAGTCTAAAGTCTTCGATTCACAGTGGGCGATCAATGCCATATCAGCCGATAAAGGATTACGTATTAATGCCTTGGCAGGTGACACCATTCACCATTTGAATGCCGGAAACATAGCTGCCGTATTACCTACCATCAATCATCCAGATTATGTGAAGAGTCACATTCAAAACTGGATTGGATCAGGCCATCAAGCCCTGATTGCTGAAAATTTAACTTCCGATGGACATTGGTTAGGTTCTGCATGGCATATTTGGCACCCTGACTCAGGAAATTCTGGATACTTTCTTTCAGGTGGCTATGCGGGTGGACAAAGCACGGAAGACCCCAATGATTGGGAGTTCGATGAGTTGGCCAGTTTGTTGTCTTCACCATATGCAGAAGGCAGTAATTATGACCCCATGTCTGGCCGAAATGTCACACTGGTTGAAGGCACCAATTTCCAATATGGTGTAGTCAATGAAATGCTGCCATTGGCCAGTCAAGTGCTGGTAACAGATGCTCAGAATCGTCCTGTGGTTGGCGCATTTGTACGGTTTGCAGTTAAAAATTTACAAGCACGACTAGAATCTGAATCAGGGTTGGCTGCCTATGTTGATACTTATACCGATGAGAGCGGTGTGGCTGAAGTTGATGTTAAATTAGCAGAGCGTATTTACTCAGGGCCTTTGGTTCGGGTTGACCCAGCAGATGAAAATTTAACCCAATTAGGATTAGTAGAAATCTCAGCATTGGTCAATACCAATCTGGGTTTCATTGAAATGGGCGAAATGTTCAATCACTATGCCATCCATGATCAGCCAGATAGAATTGGAGTTAACGAATGTAACTGGAATGAGGAAGTCGTTTGTAATCGTTTTGGCAGCCAACAAGAAATGCGTGGGGGAAACATTCATGTGGTGGTATTAGACCAATATGATAATGCCGTTCCCAATGTACCTATCTACATCACTGCAGAAGCACCTGTGCCACAAGCAGGTAGCCAAATTTCTAACCTCACGAATGCCAATCAAGAACCGATACAGAGTTATCAAGTTCATGATTATCAACCCCAGGCACACGAAGTTTTAACCAGTGGCGAAATGGGCACCATAAATACATCTTCTTATCTTTCATTAGAAGAAATACTGGATAAAGGTTTACAAACAGGTCAAATAAAATCTGAAATAACTGGCCGTTGTGACGTTGAAACCCCAGCTAAAATTGCTGTCAATAGTTGTTACAATACCAGTGAAATTAATGTGCCTGCTTGTGCCACTGACTCTGCCACCATCGAATCCCAAAACGGCTGGTCTACGTTCACTATTTATAACGGCAAGGGTTATCCTGCAACTCGATTCCCCATCAAAATAAGTGCCACTGGACTGGACGATCAATTCATCAACCGCTACAACGGTTTTGAATTCGTTCCTGGTAATTTTGGCCCGACTGGGGTGATATTCTTTGGGACAGATACCAACGGCCCCAATGGCAATTTCTTTGGTGACAAACCAGATGACAGTATAAATAAAATAATTAAACCTTTTTATTTGTCATATTCTTCTGATGGTACCCCAGGTGGTTGTAACTTCATCCAATATACCATCGAGTCTATTGAAAACAGCACCACTGAGAGTGTATATGGTAATGCCTCATTGAATGTGTCAGGCAGTTTAATTGACTGGGATGTGGAGTATCAGCTGGGGTCAGATGCCAGCGAGAATCATAATAGAATCAACAATGAAAACGTAATCTTTGGCGGTGTAGGACTTTATCCTGGGACTCGCTACAGTAACTGGAATATGCTGCTTTACAGCAAAACTGTCACGGCGAATATTGTGGGTCGCACACCAGAGACATTCATACTAAATAGTGATTCCCTCACCTCTACAAGTACTGAAGTTGACATTGAATTTTCACCTGCAACTTACCGACCACTTGATTTAACGGCTGTTTTCTATGAAGAAGATGAAGAAATTTACACCTATACAATTACAACCCCTACTACATCAACTGTAAAAGCAGTATTACCAGCTGGCATAGAGATTGATGTTGAGAAAAACTATTACCTAGAAGTGGTGATGAATAAAGATTCCGTCTATGAAATCGTATACGACAAACAACCACTGGAGGGCTTCAGTAGAAAATTAGTCTCAGCTGTTAATTGTGAAGATGGCAGTTCATTGTCAGGTCCTTGTGGAGGAACTGTTATTAATGGTCAGTTTGAAGCCCCGATAAGTTTATCAACAGCCATTGATTTTACCAACGACAATGTTTGTCGTCGGAGAGGTTTCGATGTGTATTTAAATACAGACTCAAGGGTCACCATTGAAGCCTTTAAGCACGATGTGACTGGAGTTCCAACTTCAGAAACTATGACCATTATTTCTGATGAATTAATGGTTGCTGGCAACAATTCAGTTGATGCTGTTGCTGAAGATTTTGGTAACCATAGATACAGTATAAAAATCACTGCAGTTGCTGAAGACAATGGTGATGAAGAAGAAGTCTATGGAACCTTGGTTTCTCGATATGACTTAAGTAATTCGTTGCCTATTGGTCATGCCATAGTCAAAGGTGTAGATCTGGCTGATGGCTCAATGGTTTATAGCAAAAAAGATATTGCACTTGAATCACCGGGTCCAAATTTAGAATTTGTCAGGACATACACGTCTCAGGGCAGGCATGACTTTGGCCCAATGGGTTATGGTTGGGCCTATAACTACATGTCACGAGTCATAGTTGGTGATTGTGGCATTGTTACGGTCACTGGTGCCGATGGTGGTTCAGCCCGTTTCAAAATTGAAAATGAAGAATTTATTCCACTTAAAGGCTATCACTCATCATTGGTGTTAAATGATGACGGGTCATTCGACTTCTTCCCTAAAGGTGGCAATAGGTATCACTATGTCAAACAACAGCCAAACAGTTGGTGGATGGAGTATATCGAAGATCCAAATGGTAATCGCTTGTCTGTTGAATTGTTACAGAGAAATGATTCACCCATCATTCGTTCTGTGACTGATGCTGTGGGTAGACGACTGGTGTTTAATTACCAAATCCGCGATTATGGCTTAATCAGAAAAGAAATGTTGGTGTCTGTAAATGGGCCTGCTGGCATTAATCTAACGTTTGAATATGATGACATTGGCAACCTCATTTCTGCTGAAAGAGAAGGTGATACCACCAACGAAGTAATGGGGTATTCTGGAGAGGTTTCTGGCCCTTCTAGGTCACTGTTGTTATCGGTGTCTGACCAAGCCACCTCTGCCACCAGAACCTGGACTTACCAAGAACAAAACATTGAAATGCCGCCTGCTGCTGGAGACATACCAGACATTAACTCAATTGAAGTGATTAACATTGCAGAATCTGACAGTGGCAGCACTGGTTTCAGTTACACACCTGGTTTAGGGTATAACACTGCAGCAACCGTCACAACCAATGGCCAAGTTTCTAATTACACCATGAATTTTTATGGTGCAGCTACTGAAATATCTTCGCCTGCAGGCATCAAGTCATTTAATTGGGAAACTGAAACAGAT
>JBPOFV010000046.1:0-10993 GCA_051252335.1 Marinicella sp.
CCTTTATAGATGTCATTGGGCATTCTTTTGTTCTTGCGCAAAAAACTTTCATCAATTTGCTCAACCATCAGTCTAGGCCCTTTATAAACCCCATTGATAGCCAAGCTGACTAAATCACTTTCAGGTGCCAGTAGATCAAACTTTTTAGCTAACATGTAAGAAGCGTGATTGAGTAGCAGCGCTTCATCTTTTGGAATGATGAAGTTAAATCTCTGAGTGCCATTTAGAATATTTTTTTTGCTGGCTTTAAATCGCCAAGACTTGGTTGGAAACAGCCAATGATAATAATGATCACCTCGATATCTTAATTTGCCTTTTAATGCTTTGTTTTGATAAATCATAAACCCATCATCTTGGTACTCCATGCCACTAAATGGGAGGTTGCTGTTCAATCGACTTTGGTTATTATCTTTGATAATTAACTCAACATCTGCAGGTTTATAAATGCCAAATAGTTTTTGGGTTTTGGCTTTTAAATCTAAAAACTCTGCTTGGCCAAAACGATGTAATCTAGGGCCTCTTTCCATTGCAACTTCTAGATTATCCTGAGCAAAATAAGATTGGCTTGTGTTGTGCAACCAAATCAAACCAAAAATATTTACTGGTACTGTAAATATTAAACTGAAAATAATTATTTTTTTAAACCTATTCATTTATTGTCAGCTTCCTGAATTAAAAACAACTTTAATTCTGAGTTTTGTATGACATCTTCGAAAATTACTGATGCTTTGTTACTTGTGATTAGGTGACCAACTTCAGTGCTTTGAATCCCTTCTAGTTTAGTGGGTATGATTTTTTTTCCGTCATTGCTTTGGATGTATATTGATTCAAAGTTGAGCCCTTGAAGGTTGTTGATATCCAGTTTGTATCGAGTTGATGAGGGCAATTCTGAAAAGTAGCCCATTTGGCCGAATAAATTCCATTGGATATTTTGTTCGGACTCAGTAAGTTTCCAATTTTGGCTGTCGATAAAAAAGGCATCCATTGGGTCTGAGTTTTTATAAATAATTTTAAATGATGCGGTTAAGTTTACAGGATCAGTGATACCTATAATTGTTTCTGGGAGGTCAAACAACATGTAGGGGTCTTTCCCAGTAACCACCAAGTTGTCATCTATGCGGGTTATGCTGTTTAATGGCTGCCAGTCAAGTGGGTAAGTTTCATCATTGTGAACAATGTTAAATTCGGTGTTAAACAAAACTGTTCCTGGTGGCACTTGGTCAACATCAAATCTTAATTTTTTTAATCCATTGAACTGGTATTGAACCGAAATACTTACCTTGCTATTTGATTGTTTATAGTCCCCCATCAATAATCTAATGATTGATTTTTGAGAAAACTTTGGTTTATCAGTATCCGAATAATAATACATAAAAGAGGTTCTGTGAGTGGTTCTTCTGTATGGCTTAAACTTGTCCACCAATTCAAGTGCTTTTTCAGTTTGATGGCTTTGCAGATATAAACGAATAGCTTTCTTCTGTACAGCAGCTATATCGTAGTATTTATCTGCTACTTGTTGAATGAAGCTGAGTCCATCTTCTTGGTTTATTTTATAAGATATATCGGCATGAGCATATTTAGCTAAAAGGTTGTTGGGTTGATTTGTCATCCATTCTTCAGTTAGCTCCTGAGCATCTTCAAGTTGACCCATATTGATATGGTAGTTAATTAAGTAATCATAGGTTTCATGGTGCAAATCTTGAAACAAATGTAACCTGTTGGTTTGGGCAATTTCACGTCTTAATGTTTGGTACTTTTCAAATTTATCGATTTCAGAAGTGTCATCCCCTATGGCTTTCTGAATACGACGAAGTTTTTTGTTGTAATTATTTTCGCGTGTTTTATCGTACGACTTTATGAGTTCTTTGTTCTCCCATAGAATGGCAAGTGAAATAAATGCCACAGCCAAGATTAAACTGATTATTCCTGTAGAGAATAGTATCTTTTTGATGAATTTTCTCGGGTTTTGCCAAATCATAACTTTATTGATGCGTCCTTACTTCGGGTAACAATTGGTTGAGTTTTTGATAGTCTTGCAAATACGCTGCTGGATTGCCTGCGCTGTCATACAAACCCAATTTTTGGGTGAAGGCATGTAATGATAAATCATCGATGAGTACAGCATCTTTAGTTTGGATTGAGAAACTTGTCGCTGTTAATTGTTTAAAAGGTGCAGCGCTGATGGTGGTACAGTTTAGGCCTGCTTGTATATCCCAGTCTATTGAAAGTGTGTCATTGGTGGTAAGCTTCAGCGTGGTTGGGTGACTGGCATTGAGGCAAAAGTTGACCGCTTCATATGCGCTGATTAACATAAACCGTTCACTGGCTATAAATGATTGCTTAATCTCAGTGTTGGCTTCAAGGGACAACTGATTTTGGTTGGGTTCACTTAGAACAACAGCTTGACCATTGACCTGCCAACCTTCAAGCCCCATTTCAAATGAGCTGTTGTGCAAGGCATTATCGACATAATCTCGATAAGTCCAAACACCAACGCCCGCTGTGTAATTTTCTAACAGGGTGACCGCGCCGAGCAGAAAGTCATCTATTTCATCCGGTAGGATATTGGCATTGTTGGGAAAATAGGGTGTATTGTCAGTAAAATTAAACTGTTCAATCACATGATTGGTTGAACGACCGTCATCAGTTACGCTTTTCAGAAAGAAGTCAAAATTGATCAAAGCTTGTTTGGCAGTCAGCAATTCACCTTGGTTGGCTGCGCCCCAAAATGGTGCCCAATAAGTACCTCGGTGATTGGGTTCATCTAAATACAAATCATGGCCCACCCAAATGTATTCTCCATTGCGCAGCACCGGGTCTTTGTCTACCCTGATTTCTAATGCGGCATCTTGAAATACAGCTTGAGTTGGCTGCAGGACTTTTTGGTCAAGTAATTGGTCAATGAACTCAAGATAGAATACATAAGACTCATCGGTCTTTTCTGGAACGGCTATTTGCGCATAGTTCACTTCATTTTGACCTAACAGCACTTTAACTAGGCTGTCGTTTTTACTTTTTAACCATTCACCGTAACCCATTTTTTGGGCTTTCAATAGTCGTTCTTGAGCAGGTAAATTTGGAAAGACGAAATGTGGACACCAATGATCTTCCCATGAAATAAGAATGCCGGCCTGCGCTGATTGGAATGGTTTAATTCGTTTTTTGACTTTTTTAAGGTAATTAAACCAATGGTTTTGCATCTGACTGTCGGTGTACAAACCTTCACATTGTTGCAAGCCATCGGTTCCGGTGTTGGGTGTGTAATCATGTGGAAAACCTAAGCGTAGGATGAACTTCAGTTGTTGGTCAACTATAGCTGACAAGACAAATTCAAGCCTCGCATACAAGGCTTCTACAGAAGTGGTTGCAGCCTGTTGGAATCCTGTTTCAAAACCGCGCCACGGCACGGTCAAAACTACAGTATTAAACCCATCGTTTTTAATTTGTTGTAGTTCTTTTGCAACGTCCCCCTTTTCAAATTCTTGCCAAAAGGTTTTGGGCCAGGCAGAAGAAAAATAATGTGCTGACTTGATGAAGGGTTCTGGCGCTACTATTTTTTCTGCAGGTTGTTCACAGGCAGTCAGGACTAACATGACCAGAATTGATAAGGTGATTTTCATGGTTTAATCGGGTGGTTGGTATTCATCAATCAAATAAAGTGGACGTTGCTTGGATTCATTGAACATGCGACCCAGGTATTCACCAATGATGCCTAGGGCCGTTAATTGAATGCCGCCAAGGAATAAAACCACAACCATCAATGAAGGATATCCAGGAACATCACTACCTAAAATCAATGTTCGTCCAATGATTATGGCGCCATAAATGAAAGCAAATAATGCTACCGTCATACCAACCCAGGTTGCAAAACGCAGCGGCATGTAGCTGAATGATGTGATGCCATCTAAGGCAAAGCGCCATAATTTACCGTAATTCCATTTGGTTTCACCGGCAGCTCGAGGTTCACGTTCAAAATACAATTGTTTTTGTTTATAACCGACCCATGCAAACAAGCCTTTCATAAAACGATTACGCTCGCGGAGTTTATTAACTGCTTGGTAGGCTCGCTTAGACATCAGTCGGTAATCACCTGTGTCCTTAGGGATGTCAATTTTACTCATGGAATTAATGATTCGATAAAACATGTTGGCAGTGGTTTTTTTAACCACAGATTCTCCATGTCTTACTTTGCGAGTAGCAAACACCACATCATACCCACCATGCCATTCTGCCACCATATCTGGAATAAGCTCTGGTGGATCCTGGAGGTCTACATCAATCACCACAGCGGCATCAGCTGAAGCGTGGTCTAAGCCTGCTGTGACGGCATACTCTTTGCCAAAGTTTCGACTTAATGACAAGAAGCCGAATTTACCGTTGGCTTCATGAATTGCTTTCATCACTTCAAGGCTGTCATCCGTAGACCCATCGTTTACGAAAATGACCCGCCAATCCACATCACATGATTGCATCACATCCTTGACTCTCTTTTCGAACAGAGGCAGAACATCCTGTTCATTAAAGACAGGGACAATGATATCAACTGATGGCATAAGTCAGAAACAATTCAAAAGCGCTATTTTAACCAATTTAGCGGTCAGCTGGTTCAATTTAATCCAACATAATCAGACAAGGATGGACTATTTGTTACAGGAATATGAAAATAAGCGGTATAAATGAGCTGTTTGTGTTGCTATACAGAATAAAAGTACACACCTAGAATCAGCCATCTATCAACAGGTATTTGATTCTAAACCCCCAAGTGCAATGGATGAGATAAGCACCAACAACCCCCAATGTATTCATGATCAAATCTAACCACTCCATAGATCTGTAGCCGGTAAATGACTGAAGAAATTCTAACAGGCTTCCTAACAAGATAAAGCCCACCAGCACTTGATATTTACGCCTGCAATAGACGTGGAAAAACCAATAACTCAGCATAAAATAACTTAAGAAGTGCAGCAACTTGTCACTATTTGGGACTGACATGGTTGTTTCTGGCAAACGTATTAATGACAAGGTTATTATGGTAAATACCATGGTCCATCCAAGACCTCTAAGCCAAAATATTTTAGACATTGTTCGCATGATTCACTGCCAATAATTGTTTGTATTGAGCTTCAAGATTTAACCACAAACAGTCAATTTTTACGGGTTTTAAGTTGGTGTGTTGCTCTAATAATTTGATGATGGCTTGAGCTTCTTGAGCTGGCGAAGATGGTGTTGATGGATACAAGTTAGAAGCTGGGTAGAGGTCAGGATAGACCAGCCGATCAGGCGCTATAGGTAAACAGCCACAAGCCACTGCCTCCAACATGGCTATGCCTTGAAAGTCATGCATGGCCGTAGACAAGACCACATCTGAACGCTGTAATAACTCTATATATTGGCTTCGAGATTCGACAAACCCCAAGGTGAGGCATTGTAAATGATGCTGATCTTTGATTTGTTGCATGGCAGCAGGGATCTGACGAAATTGTTGACCCATGATATGGAATTTAATTTTTTTATGTTGGCACAGACGCAACACTTCAAGCAAAGTTTCTGGCCCTTTGTCATGTTCCCAGCGATGATTCCAAACCACATGAATGTGATCCCTTTCAGATTTAGGTGTGGCGACAGCTGGGTGACAATCTGCATTGATAGGAACAGCCAAAGTGGTGGATTTTGCTTTTAGCTTTGTCAGTAAATTTGTTGGAATGCCATCAGGCAGCTTTTTAATCAATTGTTTGAGGCCTTGGAAAAAACTGTGCTGATTGAAAGTTGAATTAAATACCAGTTGATCTGCAGCCAGTGCGGCAAAAACACTTCTTAACTGAATTTCAACCAAGCCTTGTTGGTTTTCATTGGTCGGGTAGGCGAATTGATTTTCATGGAAATACAGTATATTGGGGACAGATGATAAGTTTGGATACAGTCCTCTGAGGGTACTGAGGTCAGTCATTGATGTGGCTATTATTAAATCATAATTGGCCGATAGGAGGTCGTGAAATGCCGCCTTGAAATTCAATGCATTGCCTCCCATACGCCATGCAAAATAGCGGTCTTTAAGATTTAAACATTGCCAATGATGTTGTGGGAAGTTTACAACCAGTTGCTGTTGCCAATATTGATGCGAATGGGCATTATAGGCAGAGAGTAACAATATCCTTTGAGCGGTCATTGATGGCTTTTACTGAAAATAATGACAGTTTATCGGACTTTCATGGTGACCGGGATGTTTTTCTTATGAGAATTAAATGGTTCAACAGCGCAGAACTCAACCATTTGCATGCTGGTGCAAAATGATCGAGTTCTGGGGTATATGGTGTTTATTTTTTATTTTTTAAGTCTTGTTTTAAGCGGTCAACAAATTCCATAACCGCATCTTGCGCCGTTTCAGTTGCATTCAAACTGGTGTAACTTAATTCAGACCCGTAGCCATTGCCAATGGAATCACCAGTTAATAAATCATAACTATCTACATCGAGCTGGGCGCTGACCATAATAGATTGGCGGCCGTAGTATTCCAGTGTTTGTTGTCCCACATGATTGACATTGGCAATGATCATGGCTTGTCCACCATAAGCATCTAATTTACTTTTAATGGCGGCCAGATCAACACCTTGTGCCATGATTTGAGACAAGCCCGGAACAAATTGTTCATTTAACACTTTGATGTTGTCTCGTTTCAATTCTGACTCCAGAATTTTCTCAATCGGATTGGCCACTGCTGGGTCACCAAAGACCAATACCGCCACCCCTTTGTCTTTTTTGACAACTTTAGGTTTTTTGATAACTGGTTTGGTATGTTTTTCAACGTATTGTTCTATGGTATTGTTGGTCTTGTTGTCAACTGCAGCAATGGTTTTGTTAGAAATATCTGCTTGTTGTGATGCAATTTTTGCTTCGTCGATAACAACTTCATTCGGCTTGTTTAAATTTTGTGCATCGGTATTAACAGGTGGTAAATTCAAAGATTTATCAGCGTCAGCGGCCTGGTCTTCTTGGGCCATATCTTGGTTAAGTTCAGCACTGATTTGAGCCAACTCTTCTTTAGATTTTAATTTGACATCTTCAAGCGCCATGTCATCACCCTTTTCTCCGAATAAAGACATGGCTTGAGTGGTGTGATTCACCGAATCATCAGATTTGAAAGGAGAAGGAATAAAGCCTTCATGAATGCCTATGGCACCAACCCCAACCGCGACAGCAAGAGCCAAAACACCCCCAACTGCTTTGTTCGATTTTTTACGCGTTTGTGGAACCATGGTTTCAACAGTGGCAGCACCTTGTAAGGTTACCTGCTGGGAAACCTGGGCTGTTTTCATGTTGTTAGTTTGTTTAACCGGCTTCACTGAAATGGCTTGTTTTTTGATGTCAGCCAAACTTAACTCTATGGTTGAAGGACCGAGTTGTTTGATCACTTCTTGGCATGATTGGCACCTTTCATCAGGGTTTTTAGCAATCATTTTTTCCAGGATGTAACTGGTCTTCTTATCCACTTTTTTATTCACGGCCCGAATGTCAGGTATCTCAGCTTGTACCACTTCTAACATCAACCCCAGAGGACTGTCATTTTCGAAAGGCACTTTTCCAGCCAACATTTCGTAGAACACGATACCTAAAGCGAAAATATCAGAGCGTGCATCGACTTCTTTGCCGGTACACACTTCTGGTGATAAGTAGCCTGGTGTACCTACAAACTCACCTGTGTTGGTTAATTTATCACCATACTCACGGGTTTGTGCGATACCAAAATCAACCACTTTTACCGTGCCATCATCACACAGCATTAAGTTAGCTGGTTTGATGTCTCGATGTACCAAATCTCGGTCATGAGCCACCGCAAGGCCGGCACATGCTTGGCGCAAAATTTCTTTGGCATGAGGCACCGTTAATACGTTGTTGCCACGCAATAAATCATCCAATGAAACGCCTTCAATAAATTCCATCGCGAAATAAGGCTGTCGTTGTTCCATGCCGATAAAATACACTTGAATCACGTTGGGGTGATTGATCGCTGCCATACTTTTGGCTTCTCGGGTGAATCTTTCGATAAGACCTTCGTCACCTAATAAGTGTTCGCCTAATGCTTTGATGGCTACGTGTCGGTTTAAGGAAGGTTCCCAGGCTTTGTAAACAACGCCCATGCCGCCTCTGCCTAACTCTGAAACGACTTCATAATGACCAAATTTCTTTTTTTCTGGTGGTTGATTTTCTGACATAATCTTTTCCCTACCCGATATTCTCGGTGTTTTTATTTCTTTGAGCTTACCATTGTATATATGTGGTTTGAATATCAGCTTAACCTAAAAACTGGCATTTTGTGAAGTACATCACTTTTAAATGGCCTAGTTTCTCGTTATTTGGACGTTTTAGAGCATAAATAGGTGTTATCTGTACAGTCGATTAAGGTAAAATTGCCTGCTTTTTTAAAGTTTGTAAAGAGTAGAAATTATCATGCGAAATGAGTTTTGTGGTCAGGTCACGGAAAAATACCTGGATCAACAAGTTGAAGTATGTGGTTGGGTGGGCAATCGACGTGACCATGGTGGCGTTATTTTTATTGACTTAAGAGACCACACTGGCTTGGTACAAGTGGTGGTTGAGCCTGATAATCAAGCCGCATTTAAAATTGCTGACGGTGCCAGGTATGAATATTGTTTGCGTGTAAAAGGCACAGTCAGAAACAGACCAGAAGGTCAAAGTAATGCCAAATTAAAAACCGGCCAAATTGAATTGGTGGTTGATGAGTACCATGTGTTGAACCCTTCTAAACCCTTACCTTTTATGTTGGATGAAAATCCAGGTGAAAACATTCGTTTGCAGTACCGGTATTTGGATTTACGTCGCGAAAACATGCAGCACAACATGCGCCTACGTTCAAAGTTGACTCATGCCCTGCGACATCATTTGCATTCACGCGACTTTTTAGACATTGAAACACCGGTTTTAACCAAAGCCACACCAGAAGGTGCGCGTGACTTTTTGGTTCCATCACGCATGAATGCGGGTCAATTCTATGCCATGCCACAATCACCGCAATTGTTTAAACAATTGTTAATGATGTCTGGCATGGATAGGTATTATCAAATTGTTCGTTGTTTTCGTGATGAAGATTTACGTGCAGATCGCCAACCTGAATTCACCCAGTTGGATATTGAGATGGCCTTTGTAGAACAAGAAGATGTGCTACAAATGGCGGAAAAGTTGATTCGAGACACTTTCAAAGATGTGATGGATGTTGAGTTGGCTAACCCATTTCCAAGAATGACCTATGCCGAAGCCATGCGCCGTTACGGTTCTGATAAACCAGATTTGCGTATTGATTTAGAACTGGTTGACGTGGCTGATGCTGTCAAAGATTCAGAGTTCAAAGTGTTCTCAGCACCAGCCAATGATCCTAAAGGTCGTGTGGCGGTGTTAAAAGTACCACAAGGTGCAACCACATTCACCCGCAAACAAATTGATGAATATGAACCCTATGCACGACGTTTTGGCGCGCGTGGATTGGCATGGATTAAGGTCAATGATCAAGCGGCAGGTAAAGACGGACTTCAATCACCGATTGTTAAATTCCTCAGTGACGATGCAATAGCTGGTATTTTATCGGCCACAGCCGCTGAAGACGGTGATTTGCTCTTCTTTGGTGCGGGTAAATACAGTGAAGTGACTCAGTTTATGGGCGCACTAAGAATTAAAGTTGGACAAGACATTGGTCGTGTTAGTGATACATGGGAGCCTTTGTGGGTGGTTGATTTCCCCATGTTTGAATTCAATGAAGATGAAAAACGTTGGGATGCCTTGCATCATCCGTTCACAGCACCAACAGGCTCAGTTGAAGAATTACAGAATAACCCGGGTGAAGCCATCTCAAAAGGGTATGACATGGTGTTGAATGGTGTTGAATTGGGTGGGGGTTCAATCCGTATCCACGACCAACAAATGCAATCATCGGTGTTAGGATTATTAGGCATCAGTGCTCAACAAGCTGAAGAAAAGTTTGGATTCTTGTTAGAGGCCTTGCAGTTTGGTTGTCCTCCACATGGTGGTATTGCCTTTGGTGTCGATCGCATGGCCGCTTTGATGTGTGGTGAAGAGGGTATCCGTGAGGTCATAGCCTTTCCTAAAACGTCAAGTGGGCATTGTCCATTAACCAATGCACCATCAATTATCGACGCCGATCAATTGGCCGAAGCTCACATTCAGGTGATAGAACCTGAGTCTGATGACTGACACCCAAGCCGAAGCTGTCATACTGGTCCATGGTTTATATATGAAACCATGGACCTGGGTTTCATACCGTCGGTTTTTATCCAAACAAGGATATAAAGTGTATTTGTTTGGTTACAAAACAACGCGCCAACCCTTTGCTTTAACTTTGATGCAATTGGTGGCATTTGTAAATTCAAGACCAGAGCAAACTGTTCATTTGGTGGCACATTCCATGGGTGGTATCTTGAGTATGCGTGCATTGCCGCAGATGAACAAACCAGGGAAATTGGTGATGTTAGGCACACCATTGCATGGATCAAAAGTGGCCAAAAAACTACAACATATTGGCTGGCATAAAAAATTATTAAATCATGCCACCGAACCATTAACGGCTGGGGCTGCAAAAGCCAACACCCATCGAGAGACCATGATGATAGCAGGAACATCACCTTATGGTCTGGGTCGTTTTATTGAGCCCAAGCTGGGTCTCAGTGATGGCACAGTGGCTGTGGCAGAAACCCAAGCTGAATGGCTGGACCAACATAAGCAAGTTCACAGCAGTCATGTTGGTTTGTTGCGGAATAAACAAGCACAGGCTTTGACCCTTGAGTTCTTAAATACAGCTGATTAAGTCCAGCAGTTCAGTTGGACAACATTTTTCACAAATTCCAAAATGTAGGTTTGATACAATGCATGTTTTTTAAAACATAGAGGTGTTGTTATGGCGCAAAAAGATGTTTCTTTTGTCGAACAAATTAAGTTTTATATAACAGATTTTTTTAACAACCCGGAA
>JBPOFV010000047.1:0-10902 GCA_051252335.1 Marinicella sp.
AAATAACTCCGTCTTGACCCGCTTGACATTCTCAACCTGTTCACCACAACAAAGAGACTGGGAAATCACGGCAAAATCGGCACAGCTCGATCATGAAGAAGGGGTTGGAACATTTAAAGGGGTGAGCTTGCGTTTTAAAGATGTGCCAATTTTCTATTTACCTTGGGCGAAGTTGCCATTAAATAATGATCGTCGAACAGGCATATTGATGCCTGGTATTTCCTACTCTGACAACACGGGTCTGGATTTGTCATTACCGTATTACATCAACATTGCACCACAAATGGATGCCACTTTGACGCCACGTTTTTTGCAAGAGCATGGCTTATTATTGGGTGCTGAATTTCGTTATTTAAGCGCAAACAGTCGGGGCACATTTGATGGGACATATTTACCCAATGATGATCGTCGTAATCGAGACCGTGGTTTAATTGAATACAAACACCAAACCCGTTTCGGTCAGGGTTGGTTATTTAACAGCGACCTTAACCATGTGACCGATTCACAATATTATGAAGATTTTTCTTCCAGTTCATACATCACTTCTACACCTTATTTAAGAAGCGCAATCAACGTAAGTGGTAATGGTTTGAATTGGCGATTTTTTGCAGGAATCAATGATTATCAAGTGCTCAGTCAAAACATCACATCAGCCAATGAACCTTATCAAACCTTACCGGAATTAAATTTTGATTGGTTTAAATACAATTACCAACAAAAATTTAGTTATGGCATCAATACGGAATTGATTAACTTTTATCGCGAGGATTCGGTAGGTGCATGGCGCAGCGACGTTACACCTTGGGTCGAAAAACAATGGTCTAATGCATGGGGATATATTAAACCTAAGCTACAATATAGAAGCACCCATTATCAATTTGAAGATAATCGTGAAAATCTGAGTCGAAACTTACCCATCGGCTCATTAGATTTAGGCTTGAGCTTTGAGAAATCAACTGAATCAGGCGGCTTTAAGACCTTGGACCCCAGATTGTTTTATGTCTATGCACCTGAAAGGGTTCAAAATGACATTCCAATTTTTGATTCGCGAGAACTTACATTTGGTTCATCCTTGTTATTTCAAACCAATCGATTTTCTGGTGCTGATCGCCAATCTGACATGAATCAAGTGGCAGCGGCCTTAACCCATCGCAGTTTTGCTGGAAGTGGGCGTGAGCAATGGAACTTTACAGTGGGTCAAATCAAGTATTTCGATGATCAAATGGTACAAATTAACAATCAAGCTGAAAATTTAACGAAATCTCCATTGGTTATTGAATACAATCACTTCCTGAATCGTTATTGGAGCGCTGGATTAAGTATTCACTACGAACAAAGTGAGTCTGAAGTTGAACGGGGCTTATTCAGGGTACAAAGAAAAACGCCTAACAACAGCGTATTTAACTTTGCTTATCGTTTCAGAAGAAACCAACTGGAACAATTTGATACCTCATTTGTCATACCAATTAAGGATCAACACAGACTCATAGCCCGTTGGAACTATTCAACTCGATTTGATAAAACCATTGAAGCATTATTTGGTTATGAGAGAAAAAATTGCTGTTGGGCGTTTCGCCTGATGGCCAGGCATTATTTGACAGATGAAAATGGGCAGTCAAATAATGGCATATATGCAGAAATACAATTGAACGGCCTGGGCTCTTTAGGTAGAAACCCAAGACGTATACTTAAACAAACCATATCAGGATATCAAGAGGCCTTTTAAAATGAATAAACTCATCATATTATTTTTATTGTCATCAGTTGCGGTGACCGCCGAAGAACTGTTAGATGAAATCGTGGCAGTGGTAGATGACAATGTCATCATGCGCACCGAACTGAACCGAGCAGTAGAGTCAATTAAAAAACAAATCGAAGCCAGTGGCAACCAAGTGCCCCCGGCCGATATATTGAACTCACAGGTTTTAGAACGACTGATCATTCAAGAAATTCAGATCAGCCGTGCTGAATTGGTCGGTATCAGGGTTGCTGATGCTGAAGTGGATGCTGCTTTAAGTAATATTGCCAATCAAAACGGTTTAACTTTGCCACAAATGCAATTGGCGGTTGAACAAGATGGATTCACATTTTCAGATTTTCGTCGAGACATGAAACGAGACATGCAAGCAGAACGCGTTCGCTATGCCTATGCCAATTCGAATGTAAAAATCAGTGAACATGAAATTGATTTATTTTTGGCTGACAATGAGTTGGATCAAGGCGAAGTTGAAATACAACACATCCTGATTGCAACCAGCAGTGACAATGATGCCACCGCGACTGAAGCTGCACAGAAAGAAGCCAACGAATTGTATGACAAAATCCAAGCCGGTGAAAATTTTGCGGTCTTGGCCACGCAGTTTTCCGACGGCCAAAAAGCTTTAGAAGGCGGTCGTCTGGGTTGGCGTCCAGTGAATCAATTACCCCCTTTATTTGCTGATCAAGTGGTTAGTATGTCTCCGGGTGAAGTGACTCATCCAATCAGGTCACCCAGTGGTTTTCATTTGTTAAAATTGTTGGATCAAAAAACTGAAACAGTGAAAACCGTAGATCAATACAACATGTTGCATCTCATGGTTGAAACCAATGAAGTGATGTCACCACAAGAAGGGATGAATGTGGCCAATGGTTTGTATGAAAAGATTCAAGCCGGTGAAGATTTTTCAACTTTGGCAGAAGAACATTCAGATGATCACAGTTCTGCACCACTTGGTGGAGACATGGGTTGGTTTGAAGTGAATAAATATGGTCAACGCATGGGCGAAGTTCTTTTGTCATTGAATAAAAATGAAGTTTCAAAACCCTTTCAAACAGAAGCGGGATGGCACATCATTAAATATTTAGATAAGAAAGAAGCTGATGTGACCGAAGAATTTAAACGCAGTCAGGCCTCAACAGCCATTCGTGAACGCAAAGTTCAAGAATTGATAGAGTCTTGGATTCGTGAAATTCGAGGCGAAGCTTTTGTTGATATCAGAATTTAAACAAGCTGAAATGACATGATTGCCATCACTCTAGGTGAACCGGCTGGAATTGGCATTGAGTTAGTTGCTCAATTGGCTGCCAAAGATGAATTGAATGATTGTGTGTTGATTGGAGATGAAAACTTCATTCAACAACACATCCCTGAAGCCGAATGCTTGTCGGTTCAACACGTGTCATTGGCCAAACCCAGTCACTTTGGCCATTTAGATGTAGCCAATGCAAATTACGTGTTACAGACCATTGAGGCAGCAACTGTTGGCTGTTTATCTGGAGATTTTCAGGCCATGGTGACCTGCCCCATTCACAAGGGCGTCATCAATGATGCGGGCATTCAATTTTCTGGACATACAGAATATTTAGCAGCTTTAACCAACACACCCAAAGTGGTGATGATGTTATTGAATCAATTCATGCGAGTGGCCTTGGTGACCACGCATATTCCTTTAAAGGAAGTGTCTGCGCATGTTACAGCTGATCAGATCAAGCAAGTTATTGATATATTACACCAAGATATGACACAAAAATTTGGCATTGAAAATCCTCAAATAGCCGTTTGTGGTTTAAACCCACATGCCGGTGAAGAAGGCCACTTAGGCCGAGAAGAATTGGATGTCATTATCCCGACCTTGAATGAATTACGTGAATCAGGTATGAATCTGTCAGGTCCGATACCTGCTGATACCTTATTTACTCCTGATAAAGTTAAAAACTATGATGCCATACTGGCCATGTATCATGACCAAGGGTTGGCGCCGCTTAAGTATGCAGGTTTTGGTGAATCAGTAAACATCACCTTGGGATTACCTATTATACGGACCAGTGTTGATCATGGAACGGCATTGGATATTGCAGGTAAGGGATTGGCTAATGCCAGTAGTTTGCGTGCAGCATTGAAATTGGCCAGAGACTGTGTGCAAAGAACAGCCGTTAATTCATGATGGGACTACAATGAAAGCCAAAAAAGCCTTGGGGCAAAACTTTTTACAAGATGATGGCGTGATCAGTAACATTGTGAAGATCATTAATCCACAGGCAGAAGAAAAATTGATTGAAATTGGCCCGGGCCATGGTGCCATCACTCGATATTTACAAGCCAGCGGCGCTGATCTGCAGCTGATTGAATTGGACCAAGATCTGATTCCTTTGCTACAACAAAAATTTGGCCAGCATGATAATGTCACCTTACACCATTTAGATGCTTTGAAACTAACTTTAGAGCATGGGCCTTACAAAGTGGTTGGCAACTTGCCATACAACATTTCATCACCCTTGTTAATCAGCATGCTCTATCAGTCGGAGCAGGTTGAACAAATGATTTTTATGTTACAAAAAGAAGTGGTACAACGCATTTGCGCGGCACCAGGGGCGAAATTATTTGGGCGCTTATCGGTGATGTTACAACATCGTTTTGACTGTATAGGTCACTTATGTATTCCACCTGAAGCATTCAATCCACGACCTAAGGTTGATTCTCAAATCATTCAATTGATCACCAAGCCTAACCCTACTAAGGTTTCATTACCCTTACTTGAAAAACTGGTGAAACAAGCTTTTTCCATGCGTCGTAAAACCATCCGCAATAATTTAAAAAAGATGGTCACCGATGAGCAAATGCAAGCAGTTGGCATTGATTTGAAGCAAAGGGCAGAAACCATCACAGTCAGCCAATTTGAACAACTGGCCTTGGCTTTAGAACAAGCCAGCAGTTAACCCATGTTGATCCAAGATTATACCCAATTGCCCAGTTGTTTTATCACGGCCACCGATACCGATGCTGGGAAAACACATGTGTCATGTCAAATACTACAAGCGTGGCAGGATCAAGGTTTGACCGTTGCCGCATACAAACCCATTGCATCTGGAGCCATTTGGCAAGGTGGTGATTTAGTCAGTGAAGATGCGTTGGCATTGGCCAAAGTAACCGGACAATCGTTATCTGAAATCAATCCTTTCACTTTTGAACCACCAGCATCACCCCATATAGCGGATCAGGACTGTGAGTTTGATCTGGCAGTCTGTATCGATCATTTTAATCATCTTAAATTTAAGTATGATCGAGTATTGGTCGAAGGTGTGGGTGGTTGGTGTGTGCCTTTGAGCGCTGAGTTGATGTTGAAGGATTTGGTCAATGCAATCAATTTACCCGTGGTCATGGTGGCTCGAATAGGGCTGGGATGTATCAATCACAGTTTACTCACCATCCAACAAATCAAACGAGATTCCGCACTGTATCATGGCTGGATTGCCAATATAATTGATCATGAGTTCAATGATGCTGAAGCCAACATTCAAACCATACTTGAAAGAAGCTGAATTCAGTCATTCAGCACCCTTCTTTTATCATTCAATTAAAATGTTTGCGTATAGCGTGCATAAACGATGCGCCCAAAGCCGTCGTAAAGGCTGAAATTGTAATCTCGATTGGTGATCAAACCGGTATAGATGGGTGGGTATTTTTCACCGACATTCTTAGCACCGATGGTTAATTGGCTTTGCCATGGCAGTTGATAACTCAACTGAACATCATGTGTGACCCAAGTGGGCGCACGTTGTGAACGTCCATATTCACCAGCTTGAGTACCAATCATGTTGATGTTGTAAATCAATTCCCAGTTTCCAAGTTGGTAACTATTGTTCATGACAGCGCGTTGTTCTGGATAGCCAGGAGAATTGATCAAATTATAATTGCTGCCATTATCACTCAAGTCTAGGGCGTGAGTAGCAATCAGTTGATTGGAAGCAATACCACCAAATAATGAATATCTAAAGTCAATAGTTAAATCCAGCCCTGATTGATCGGTAGAACCAGCATTGGCATATCCAGTGATACAGTGGGTGATGGCTCCTGAAGGACTGCGCAAACATCCGAGGCCTGGATGAGCGGGTTGCCCATTAATTTCAGCGTCTCTAAGTTGTTGCGCACTGAAATACCTGATTTTGCTAGAAATTGAAGTATCCCAATAACCGATACTTAAGTCCAACCAGGTCGTTGGTTTGTAATTTAAAATAAAATTAATTTGATCTGTTTGTTCTGAGTCTAAGTCAGGGTTGGGTAATATACTGATGATGGCCTCATAGCTGCAAACCATACAGCCAATACGCCAATCATCGACTGTTGCTACGAATGAAGAGTTGAAACTGTTCATGATTTTCAAGTTTGGAGTTGAGTGATTGGTCGAGTATGAAGAATAAAGAGATATTTGTTTAAGTGGTTGGAAAAAAATCGATAACTTTCCAGCCAGATCATCACCGAGATCAGAATAATCATCATAACGGCCAGCTAAATTTACCGATAACTGTTGAAATATGGGTAGCTGTGTTTCGAAGAAGATTGACTGGGTGTCTCTACGAGCAAATGCAGAAGTGCCAGCGGTTCCACCCACTTGTTCGGATTGTGATTGTGGGTCTGCCAGGTCAAAATATTTTTCTTCCAGGTATTCAACCCCAACCAGTGCTTTGCTGGTGCCTCCGTTGAATTCAATTAAATCAAATGTTATGTGAGCAAACAGTTCATTTTGATCGAACCTGGCATCTCGATAACTGGTGAATCGCATCGCATTTAAAACGTTTTCAGAGGCTGCATAAGGATTTTGTAAATTGTAAGAACCATCTTCAATCAAAGCTTGGGCCGCTGAGCGCAACAAGTAGTTCTTACCTACATCAGATGAACGATTGTCGGTGTGTCGAATACCTATTTCGAGATCTGCTAACCCGATTTTCCCTAATACGTTTAAGCTCATGTCCATAATTTGTGATTTCACTGTGGTATCGCGGTTACCCAAGGCATCAAATCGATGCCACCAATTAACCACTTGAGGCTCTAGACTCAGTGAAGGGTCATACAAGGGCGAATTGGGGTTGGTGGGGTTGTTAGGGCTGTTGACTGACAGCGGTGTAGAGAAATAAGATGAATCGGGCACCGGTGCATAACGACCGAAAGACTCAGATTGTGAAAATAAAGTATTGGCTTTCAAAGTCCATTTTCCATTTAATTTATGGCTGGCATTGACATAAAAGGCCTTGTTCTCAGATGATGCATCTTCTGAGGCAACCAATGAAAAGTCATAGGCACATCGGATGCCATTGGGTGAACCAGCGTTATATACTGTATAAAAAGCACTGTTTGGAAAATCACATGCATCAACAAAAGAAGTCCAGTCAAAATTATCATAGCCATCAGTGATGGTAGTGAAGCTATTTCCATAGATTGAAGCTCCTCTGCGAGGCCATGGAACATCACGTTCGAATACAATCTCTCGTTCATTCCACGATACGCCAGCCACCAAGCTGGAGTGCTCTGAGAATGAACCAAAAACCACTGAGCCATATTCTGTTTCACCACCGCTTTTGGGGATTGAAGGCTGACCAGATCCCAGCATAATTTCAGCACCTTGAAATTCTTTTCTGGTGATGATGTTGATCACACCTCCAATGGCATCGGTACCATAAATCGCTGATGAGCCTTCTGCCAAAACTTCAATCCTTTCAATCGCACCCATGGGTAACATGTTTAAATTTGCAGCCTCCGCTGAGGTGGGTGATTTGGGCATGCGACGGCCATCTATTAGTATCAAAGTCCGCGCAGGACTTATACCGAGCAGCGAGACAAACGAATTTTCCTGTATGGTGGTGCCAGGTTGAGGTCTGAAAGAGCCAAAAGAATTAATCGGTAAACTGCGAATAAAATCAGCTGCATTGCTCTCGCCGCTGCGCAGGATGTCTTCGCGGGTGTAGATGGTGACAGGAAAATTTGAAGTCACATCTGAGTGTGCAATTCGAGAACCGGTAACAATGGAACTGTTGTTATTTTCTGAAGTTGATTCAGCATGGATGCTCAATGGAGTTGTAGAAATAGCTGTTGCTAAGTACAAAGTTTTTGCAATGTGTTTTTTAAGCAATTGATTCATTCATTATTCCTTTAAATTAAAATGTTTGCGTGTAACGTGCATAAACGATGCGCCCAAAGCCGTCGTAAAGGCTGAAATTGTAATCCCGGCCATTTATAGGTGGATATTTTTCACCGATGTTTTTGGCACCGATGGTTAATTGGTTTTGCCATGGCAGTTGATAACTCAACTGAACATCATGTGTAATCCATGTGGGTGTTGGCAAATGATCATCTGATTCAGCGGTTTGTGAACCAATCATATTGATGTTGTATGCTATTTCCCAATTGTTAAGTATGAAGGTATTATTCAATACTGCTCGTTGTTCGGGTTGCTTATGTGATCCGATGAGGTTGATGCTATCTTCATTTTCCTCATAATCAAGTATGTGGTTGATGACTAATTGGTTAGTGAAGTTGCCGTTGAACAGTGGATAGGTGAATTCTGCCTTTAAATCTAATCCGGATATATCAAGTGTACCGCCATTACCATAGCCTGCATCACACCATCTAATGGAACCAGTAGGTGATCTGTTACAACCTAACCCGGCAGGAATGGCATCACCAGAAACTTCTGATCTAATTAATTCTTGTGAGCCAAACCATCTAAGTTTATCTTCAATTTTTATGTGCCAATAATTTAAAGATAAACCTACCCAGTTTTTTGGATTGAAATTCAGTAAAAAACTCATTTGTTTAGAATATTCAGACTCTAGATTTAGGTTGGGTTTAACGTTTTCAATTATAGTTAAAGTACAGTAATGGACGTGCCAACAATTTTGCGGGTTTTCTCGAACCCTGACGATTGATGAAGAATATAAACTACCCAACATATTTAAATTTGGTGTTTGATGATTGGTTGAATAGGTAGCAAGTAGAGACAGCGACTCGATAGGTTGGTAATGGAAGGAAAGTTTTCCTGCTATATCCTCACCAATGTCTGAATAATCATCATAACGACTTGCTATACCAATATTGAAATTATTCAAGACAGGAAAATGAGCCTCCAAAAAGACTGATCTTGTGTCCCTACTGGCAATGGCCGAATGATCATCCTGTCCAACAATTCCTACAATTTGACCGGCTTGTGATTGAGGATCGATTGAATCAAGGTATGTTTCCTGTAGGAACTCGGCACCCATTACAACCGTGGCTTGTCGACTTTTAAATGAAAACAAACCAAAATTCAATGTAAAAAACAATTCATTTTGATCGTATCTTGCCTCCCTATAAGCGGTGAATTTCATGGCATTCAACACATATTCTGGGGTTGTAAACGGATCTGCCAAACTGTATGAGCCATCTTCGACCAATGCCTGAGTTGCTGATCGCAGTAATAAATTTTTACCCACTTCAGCCATGCGGTTATTGGTATGACGCAACCCTAAATAAACTTGTGAGTGTCCAATGTGTCCTTGAACAGCAAATGTCAGGTCAAGGATTTGTGATGTTACAGTGTTATCTCGATTTCCTAAGGGTTCAAAACGATGCCACCAGTTGACTTGTTGAGGATCCAGTCCCAATGACGGGTCATACAAGGGCGATAAGGGATTGGTGGGATTGTTTGGGCTATTGGCTGACAGCGGTGTGGAAAAATAAGATGAATCGGGTACCGGTGCATACCTGCCAAAAGACTCAGCTTGTGAGAAACGGGTATTGGTTTGTATAGACCATTGGTCATTTATGTTGTGGCTGGCATTGACATAGAATGATTTATTTTCGCTAGATGATTCATCAGAAGATGCTGCTGAAAAATCATAGGTACAACGAGTTCCATTGAGTGAATCAGTATTTTCAATGGTGTAATAAGGAGTATTGGGAAAGTCACAGGCGCTGATGAATGAGGTCCAATTAAAATCATCAAAACCATCAGTCAAGGTAGTGAAGCTGTTACCATAAACCGACCTGCCAATGTTTCGCCAAGGAACATCACGTTCGAACACCGTTTCTCGGTCATTCCATGATATTCCGGCCACCAAGCTAGATTGTGTTGATGATGTTCCAAATACCACAGATCCTTCTTCACGTTCTCCACCGTGGGTTGAGATAGATGGATTGCCAGTACCTAACATAATTTCAGCACCCTGAAAATCAGTTCTGGTGATGACATTGATCACTCCACCTATGGCATTACTGCCATATATGGCTGAAGCGCCTTCTGCCAGCACTTCAATCTTTTCAATGGCACCCATAGGCAGCAAACTTAAATTTGCAGCAACAGCAGAACTGGGAGATTTAGGCATGCGTCTGCCATCGATCAGAACCAAGGATCTGGAACTACCCAAACCCCTCATTGAAACATAAGCGTCCCCTTGGTTAGAAGTACCTATTTGAGGTCTGTAAGAGCCAAAAGAATTATTCGGTAAACTGCGAATAAAATCTGCCGCATTGCTCTCGCCACTGCGCAGGATGTCTTCGCGGGTGTAGATGGTTACTGCTTGAGATGTTGATGAATTATTTCCTGTAAGACGGCTGCCGGTTTGCTTATTTGAGTTGGCTTGATCTGCTTGTTCGGCTGAGGCTTGTGCGGCAAGAAGCATTGCACTGCTTAGCAGCACATGTTGAATGCTTCTTCTCAATGAGTGTAACTCCATTTTTATCCTTTGCTTAGTAGTTTCGCTGAATTTATGATTCCAGCTTTTTGGGTGCGACTCAATGTTCACACTATCTACGAAACATGTTACCAGATAATTTATTGTTAGGAGTTTATTTTATTTGTTTTTTGCATCTCTGGGTTGTGATACTGACACCTAAAAATATCCATTCATAAGCGAAGCAGATTTTGAAATTAACATTCATTAATGTTCAGCTGTCACGCCAGCCTTCAGACAAATGGCTGCCATCGCAATAGGGTTTATTTTTAGACGCACCACAACGACACAGTACATATTTGTCAGGACAACTGCCTTGTGTCATGGGGATGTCATTTAAGTCAATATTGTGGGCATGATAAGGGCCATTTTTTTCAATCATAATCTGTGCTTTATCAGCAATCAGATGGTGCGCTTTTCCCGATGGTTCTGCATAACTTA
>JBPOFV010000048.1:0-10897 GCA_051252335.1 Marinicella sp.
GGTTTTGGTGAGCTTGGTTTCTAAAGTAAATGACCTCTTAACAGCAAACCAGCAAATCGGCCGTATGGGTGGTGAGGAGTTTATGTTGTTATTCCCAAACACAAACCCTGAAGAAGCCAAACAACACGCTGAAAAGATAAGAATAGCCATCAATAAAACCAATACTTTTTATCATGGGTCAGTGGTTAAATTTACAGTTTCTATAGGGGTGTTTGGCACACCAGACAAAAATCAAACCTTAGAACAAATGGTTAAACAAGCAGATTTGGCCCTGTATTCAGCAAAGAACTCAGGCAAGAATCAAGTGACATTACAGGCGGTACATGAACGAGATTAAAAAGTATATTAAACAAGCCTCCGACCACCTTTGGTTGGTGATATTGTTGTTGGTGGTTTTACCTCCAATTGGTATAGCATTGCTGTGGTATGGCGATCATTTTGAAAAGAAAAAACGTTGGATTATTACGGCAGTAGCTGCACTGTGGTGGTTGCTTTGGCTCATTGAAAACAACATGGCTACAAATAACAACGCTGTTGATTTTGGAAGTTGTTCTGCGACTATTTATGAAAATGGTTGTACCTATTACAGAGACGATAATTGTAATGTAGTGGCCAAGTCATGTGATTAAAAACATAAAATGTAAGCGGTTTAAAACTGGTCTGAGATCGAAAGATACAATGAGATAACGGTGCCATCGGATTAAGATACGAATCATTAAATAATAACCTATAACATGTTAACCATAAACAACAGGTGACCATGAAACCAGAACACAACAAACAAGAAAAATTAGATTGGGATGACCAACTGTTTATGCGGTTAATTGAAAAAACAGCGTTACAATTATCCAATCACATCAAGCAAGCCAAATCCAACCAGCGAGCTGTTTCAGACCTGGTACCTATGGATGAAATCCAACAAGCACTGGAAGCAGAAATTTTAATAAAAACCGGTGCTTTGGCTCAAAATGGATTTGAAGAGTTCTTAACTCATTACTTGGCACACAGCACCCAGTTGCACCACCCCAATTACATGGCCCATCAAGTGGCCTCGCCGGCCATCCCTTCGGCATTGGCAGATTTAATTCATGGTTCAATTAATAACCCAGGAGCGATTTATGAAATGGGTTCAACTGCAGCCAGCCTAGAACATGTGGTATTGAACTGGATGTTGAATAAATTAGACTGGTTACCTGAGCCTCTGATTGAAACCACCCAACCACATGGTGCAGGCGTATTAATGAACGGTGGTTCAATCGCTAATTTGGTCAGTTTATTGGCTGCCAGGTCTAACTCTGCGCCTGATGCCTGGGAAAAAGTCAACCCGAGGAACCTAAAAAAAATGGCACCAGCTAACAGTCATTACTCTGTAGAAAGAGCCTTATCTATCATGGGGCTGGGAAGTCAGTCATTGGTCCATGTGGCTGTTGATAAAAATGAAAAAATCATCCCTGATGCGCTGGCAGAAGCCATCATTCAAACGCAAGCATCAGGCAATCAAATCATGGCTGTGGTGGCCAATGCATGTTCAACGGGCAGTGGTTTGTTTGATCCATTAGATCAGGTTGCCAAACTATGTAAACAACATCAACTTTGGTTCCATGTCGATGCCTGTCATGCAGGATCATTTTTATTGTCGAATAAATTGAGACCATTGTTAAAAGGTGCTGAGGCTGCAGACTCTTTTGTCTGGGATGCGCATAAAATGATGCGCGTTTCAGGGTTATGTACGGCGGTTCTGGTTAAAAATTCAAAACACTTGCAAAATGCGTTTAAGCAACAGGCCAGTTATTTATTTTATGGCAGTCCTGGCCTGGGTAAAGACTATTTACATCGCACCATTGAATGTACCAAGACAGCATTGGGAACAAAATTGTTTTTAACCTTGGCATGGCAAGGCGAACAAGCCATTGCTGAATATGTTGAAAACAGGGTGGCTGTGGCAGCTGCAGCTTATAAAATTATCAGTGCAAGGCCTCACTTTAAATGTCCATATCAACCAGAGAGCAACATATTTTGTTTTCGTTATAAAGAGGGTGATGACCTGCAAATAGAAATACGTGAAACACTGTTGAACGAAGGAATCTTTCACTTGACCTCAACGGTCTTGAATGGCGAAAGGTTCTTGCGTATAACAGTTATGACCACGGCCACATCAACTCAGACCATCCATGAACTTGTGAAGGTCATTGAATCCAGGTGGTGAGAATTACACAGGAGAAAAAAATGAAAACTTTGTTATTGCTTATTGTATTACCCGGATTTTGTCTGGCAGCAAATACTGACAACATGACCAGTTTGTCTGGTAGCAGTTATCAAATGATGCACTCGAAAGAAGTGGGTCATGACTATCATATTTACATCAAAACCCCTGAAATGACAGCTGAAAACAAAAGTCAAAAATTTCCAACCATATACTTATTAGATGGTGGTAATACGTATCCAATGTTTGTTCCTTATGCCAAGTATTTATCTTGGACAGATAATACACCACCAGTGATTATGGTTGGAATTTCGTATGGAACAGATGATTATAAAAAAGGGAATAAGAGAAGCACCGACTTCACTTTACCAGCAGTAGGGCGAGATCATTATGGCGGCGCTGAAAAATTTCATCAGTTTTTAATTAATGAATTGTTTCCGATGATAGAAAAAGAATATCCCTCAGATCCAAACCAAAGAATTTTATTCGGTCACTCACTGGGTGGACAGTTTGGCTTGTACAGCGCCATGTTTCAACCCCAAACATTCAGTGGCATCATTGCCAGCAACCCGGCCATTCATCGCAACACCGATTCATTTTTAATTGATATTGAGCCCTCAGAACACCAACCCAAGTTGTTTATTATGCAAGCAGATAATGATAATGAGCAATACAAAGCACCTAGGAAAAAATGGCTTGATTATTGGCACAACAAACCCCACCATTGGCAAAAGCAAGTAATGACAGCGCAAGGACATAATCACATGAGCAGCTTACCTGTTGCATTTAGGCAGGGAATGCTGTGGTTATTTCCGAAACCAAACGATTAGTTCAAACCAATAAAGCGAGTAAAATATGAGTCAAAACACAGTAACCACACAGTGGGTCAAGGACTATACCTTTGTCAGTACCAATCAAGACAAGCAAAGTATAGTTATGGATTCTCCAATCACCAAAGGAGGTGATAAAGTGGGTCCATCACCCATGGAAGTGGTTTTGATGGGCTTAAGTGCCTGTGCCGGCATTGATGTGAAATTGATTTTAAGCAAAGCCAAGCAAAACTTCAGCGATATTCAAGTCAAAGTAACAGCTGATAGGCGAGAAGAGATACCTAAAATTTACACCAACATCAACTTACATTTTAGTGTTACTGGTGAAGACTTGTCAGAAAAACAAGTTGCCAGAGCGATTAAGCTGTCTGCGGAAAAATATTGTTCCGTTTCACATATGTTACAAGATTCAGTCAACATCACGCACAGTTATGAGTTATTGGTTAACAACACTTGAATAAAAGTACATAACCGCTTCGGCAACAAAAGCCTTATGGGGTTTCGCTGAGCTTATCAGTAAACTGTAATTTAGCCAATTCAGCATAAAGAGAATTGTTTCTGATTAACTGTTCATGCTTGCCTTTGGCAACAATGTGTCCTTGATCCATGACTATGATTTGGTCGGCCTTGCGAATGGTGGCTAGCCGGTGTGCAATCACCAATGTCGTTCGGCCTTTCATGATGGTGTTCAAAGCTTCTTGAACCAGTTTTTCACTGTTGGCATCCAGTGCACTGGTGGCTTCATCAAGCAACAAAACAGGCGGGTTGGTAATGACCGCACGAGCAATTGATAACCGTTGAGCTTGGCCACCTGAAAGTCTAACTCCCCGCTCACCTAAATAAGTATCATAGCCATGTTCTAAGTTTTCAATAAACTCATCGGCATGAGCCAGCTTGGCAGCAGCTTTGATTTCATCGTCAGTGGCATCTGGTCGTCCATAAGCAATGTTTGCGCGGGCGGAGGTAGAAAAAATAGTGACATCTTGGGCCACCAATGAAAACTGTGATCGCAAATCATTTAAATCAAAAGACTCAATGGCAACACCATCGAGTTTGATGGTTCCAGATTGGGCCTCATAAAATCGCATCAACAGTTGAAATAAGGTTGATTTTCCGGAACCTGAAGGCCCAACTAAAGCAACAGTTTGACCAGGAACCACCTCAAATGAAATATCATTCAAGACATTTAGGTCAGTTCTGCTGGGGTAGGCAAAATTCAAATTACTCAGGGCGAGATTACCCAAGACAGTACTGTTCAGAAAGTGCGGGTTTTGCGGATCTTTGATGGTTGACTCTGTGTTCATTAATTCAATGATTCGCTCCAGCGCACCAGCCGCTTTTTTCAATTCACTCCAAACCGTAGAAAGCGCACCTACTGAAGTTGCAGCCATGATGGCATACATCACAAACTGACTTAAGGTGCCTGCAGTCATGATACCAAGAATCACGTCTTTGGCACCTAACCACAAAACAAAAACAATGCCACCAAAGATAACAAAACCAACCAACATAGACATGATTGTAGTCATGCGTATTGAAGCCACCGCTGCTTTAAAAGCATTGTTGATGGCCGTTTTGAATTTGTTATTTTCAGCTTGTTCTTGTGCATAGGCTTGAACGGTGTGCATGGCATTGATGGTTTCAGTAGCCAGTGCCGATGAGTCTGCAATTCGATCTTGTTCAGCCTTTGACAGCTTTTGGATTTTTCTGCCCGTAATCACAATGGGTATGACCACCAGAGGAATGATAATAGCAATATACATGGCAAGTTTAGGTGCCGTGAAAATCATCATAAAGGCGGCTCCAAAAAAAGTCACAGCCGAACGCAATGCGATTGAAAAAGTACTGCCAACAACCGTTTCAACCAAAGTGGTATCGGTGTTGATTCGTGACAAGATTTCACCGGTTTTGGTTTTCTCAAAAAACTCTTGCGATTGTGTCATGACTTTTTCGTAGACCTTTTTTCGCAAGTCAGTTACCACTTTCTGACCTATCCATGAAACCCAAAAATAGCGCAAAGAAGTAAACAGAATCATCAAAGACGACACCACAAATACCAGCACAAAATAATAGGTTAGGGTGTCTTGGTTTTCAGCGGCAAACCCCAAGTCGATCATTTGTTTGAAAGCCACCGGAATAGCTAAATTGGCTGCAGCACCAAGAAACAATAACAACAAGGCCAATAGAATGTGCTTTTTGTAGGGTGTGATCAAAGGTTTGATCAACCGCAAATGGTTCAGTGATGCTTTGCTATGATCTCGTTCTTCTGTATCTGTTTTATCCATGTTTCTGTGTCCTGCCACAAGGCTTTGGATTTGGGTTTAAAGAAACCAAAATGTCCTATTGTTTTGAGCCCTAAAGACTGGGGGTCGATGATTCGTTTATCAATGTGTACATGGTCATTGTTTTTTCCATATTCACTCAGTAAGCCATCGATGGCAGCCTCAGGAGCCATTTCATCATCAGCCAAACCAAAACTTAAAACAGGTCGATCAAAAGCATGCCAAGGTGCTAAATCAAAGCCAAACATAGGGTTGAACAAATAATCTTTTTGTTGGCCCCAGCTGGCCCATTGTTTGGCCGCTGCTGCTGGCCATGGGTAGTTCCCTAGTCCCAGCTTTTTAGCGTTAAAAACCTTACCTCGACTCATCCACGGTATGATTAGGTGCCACAGTAAAAACAATTTCAATCGACCGCCTAATGCCCATAAACGTTTGTCGCCTTTTTGAGCAGCCACATGAATGAGTCCGTCGACCATTTGGCTGTTATTGGCGAAACCCAGTAATTGGCCGCCAATGCTGTGGCCTAACACCAATAGTTGGTTTGGGTTTAATTCATTTTTTGTCCAGTCAATGAGGGCGCTCTGGTCTAATCGCCCCCAGGCCTCAACATCACACCGACAGTCGCCAGATAAATCATTAAAACCATCCTCCATACCACGGTAGTTATAAAGCACTGTGGTTACAGCTTGATTGGCCATAAACTCAGCAAAAGCATGATACATTTTGCGTTTGATGCCAATTGCGGGGTTAATCACCAATGCGATCCGGTTGTTTTCTCCAAATACTTCTGCAAAAAGTTTAACTTCGTCATGAGTGGTGATAATAATTTCTTTTGGCATGTATTTGAGTGAGAGGTAAAAGCTACAAGTTTAACTTAATTCAGCTGCTTAATTAAATTCAAGCATTGATTAATAAATTATTGATTGCGTTTTTGGAATATTCGGATAAATATCTAAATTAAGTAAGTAACTCAAAGTTTTCTAAAAACTTTCATTATGGCGCAAATAGATAATCCAGACCTACTACTCACATGTAACATTGATCGTCAAAATTTATTAAAGCTATTATTGAAAATAACACGTGTTGAGTTCACATACATTGAAGACCTAGAGGGCTTGCTTGAGCTAGAACAACCCATAGGCCCTTGGGTTCATTGTATACATTCATTAAACAGTGACTTTCCCGTTCATATCAGTATTTATGGTGTCGATTTCCCACCAGAAAAAACCACAATGCTTGCCGCAGAATTATCTGCCCCTATCATTTCTTCTTATGACGTTAATTTAAAAGAGCACCAATGGCAGCTTTTCAAACCTAATGGTTCTGTTGATATAGTGACTTTATTCGAATCAACAGATAGTGAAGGGTTCAAATTTAAATAAGCAACCACACCAAAGTAACCCAGGTATCACTTAGGGCAGTAATTCAAATATGAAACTTATCAACACCAGACTGCTGTGTCATAATAGTTTATCAATGTCATAAGTCAAAGAGGTATACCATGTCAGAAAACAAAACCCAAGCCAATGATGCCAGTGTGATTAAATTCCTCACCGGTGTCACACCTGAACAAAAGCGACAAGATGCCTTTGCTATATTAGAAATGATGGAAAGACTGTCGGGTTATACAGCCAAAATGTGGGGTCCCAGTATCATAGGCTTTGGTCAATACCATTATAAATATGCATCTGGTCGTGAAGGTGACTTTATGCGCATCGGTTTTTCACCTCGCAAAGCCAATATTTCCTTGTACATCATTGCGGGTTTTGAGCGGCACAAAAACTTATTAGACGAGCTTGGAAAGCATAAAACGGGCAAGTCATGCCTTTATATCAATCATTTAAAAGACATTAAGACCAAGGTTTTAGAACAATTGATCGTTAAAGAGTTAGAATACATGGCTGAAAAATATCCTGATGGTGTTTAGTACCATTCATTAACATATAGATCCAAGCCATGACCAACTTACCCAAAATATCATGGGGTGAAGAAACAACACAACAACCCGTTTACTTTGCTCATGCCAATGCTTATCCGCCTGGTTCCTATCAACCCATCATTGATGCTTTGGCACAAAATAATCAAGTGGTTTCTTATTTACAGAAGCCGTTGTGGCAACCAACACCGGACCCGGCAAAATTGAAAAACTGGCATCAATTGGTCGATGATGTGATTCAGTTTTTTGATCAAAACAAAATGCAAAATGTAGTGGCTGTGGGGCATTCTCTGGGAGCGGTTACCACCTTTATGGCAGCACAAAAAAAACCAGACCTGATCAAAGCACTGGTCATGATCGAGCCAGTTGCTTTGCCATGGTTTTTTTGTTGGTTGACCAGAGTCTTCCCAGGTTTGGTGAAAAAAAGGGTCAATATCATCAAAAAAGCTTTGAACCGCCCCAATCAATTTGTCAGTAAACAAGCTGCTTTCGATTTTCATCGTAAACCCAGGGCATTCAAGCGTATGACAGATGAAAATTTGTGGCACTATATTGATGCCGGTGTGATTAAGCAGGGAGATGGCTATCATTTGGCTTATCCACGGGAGTGGGAAGCAAGGATATATGCCACAGCCACCTATTTTCGGGGACAGCTGCTTCAGTCTAAATTACCTGTATTGGCTATGCGAGGAGCCCTCTCAGACACCATTGATGAAAAGTTTTGGTTGAAGTGGAACAGAAACCCCAACCACCAATTCATTCATTTCCCAGAGGCAGGGCATCTGTTGCCTTTTGAAGAGCCTGAGCATGTCATCAAGAGTTTGTTGCCTTTTGTGGAGCAACAGCAGTCATGATTCCTGTTGTGTTAACTACACTGAACAGTCGGTATATCCATTCTTCCTTCAGCTTGCGTTATTTATTTGCCAATTTGGGAGAATTACAACAACAGGCTGTGATCAAAGAATTCACCATCCACGATCGTGCCATTGACATCACAGAAAAGCTAATAGACTTAAATCCAGCAGTCATCGGCTTCAGTGTATATATTTGGAATGTGGTTGAAATCACGGCAGTGGTTAAATTATTGAAAACAATCAAGCCGGAGATTCAGATCATTTTAGGTGGCCCAGAGGTCAGTCATATTCCGGATCAACCCGATGTGGTTTCAGATGTTGATTATGTGATCAAAGGCGCAGGTGAAAGCAGTTTCAAGTCGTTGGTGGCAAAATTACTCAATGGCGAAAAGCCAGAAAAACAAGTCATTCAAGGTGTACCACAGGCTTTAGAAGAGTTGATTATGCCTTATGAGTGCTATGACGAAGAAGATTTGCGCCATCGCATCATTTATGTAGAAGCTTCTCGTGGCTGCCCATTTAAATGTGAGTTTTGTTTGTCTTCATTGGATAAAACATCAAAAACATTCACCCTGGATCGATTTTTGGTTGAAATGGATCGTTTGTATCAAAAAGGGGCCAGAAACTTTAAGTTCATAGATCGCACATTTAATTTAAAAGTGGCTCACTCAACGGCCATTTTACAGTTTTTTCTTGATCGCATGGATGACCAGCTGATGGTTCATTTTGAAGTCATTCCTGATCGATTGCCAGATGCTTTAAAAGCCTTGTTGGTTCAGTTTCCAGCCAACAGCTTACAGTTTGAGGTGGGGGTCCAAACCTTCGACCCAGATGTTCAATCACTGATTAGTCGGCGGCAGAACAATGACAAAACCAAAGAAAACTTATTGTGGCTTAAAAATCAAACACAAGCACACATCCATGCTGATTTGATCTTTGGACTTCCTGGTGACACTTTGTCTGGCTTTGCTGACAGTTTTAATCAGCTGTATCAATTGAGCCCACAAGAAATTCAACTGGGTATATTGAAACGATTGCGTGGAACACCCATCAATCGTCATACAGCAGAGTTTAAAATGAAGTACAGCCCAGCGCCACCATACACGGTATTACAAACTCGAGACATCAGTTTTGAAGATTTACAAAGAGTGGGTAGATTTGCTCGGTATTGGGATATATTTGGAAATCAGGGGCGATTTAAAAACACCTTGCCGTTATTGATGGGTGAGCATGAACAAGGACAACACTTTGAACGTTTTATGGAATTTAGCGATACGCTGTATTCACAAGAACAAAGCACCTGGAAAATTTCTTTGCGCCGACAATTTATTTTACTATATGAGTTGTTGCCGGATATTTTGAGCATTGATCAAGAACAGTTGTTTGCTATTTTACAACTTGATTTTGACCGTTCAGGGCAAAAAGGGAATTGGTCAACATGGGTCAAGCCGCAAGAGTCAGTTAAAATCAGTCAAGCCAATTCAAGACAAAAAAGACACCTCTGAGCACAAGTAATAATTAGGTTTAACCATTCAATGTGTGTGTTAAAGTGTCTTCATCTTTTCAGCTTATATCATCATGTCAGTTAATTTTGATTTGTGGCACAAACAACCACCTACACCATGCCAACCGATAGTGATGTTAGGTGTAAATTTGGTGGTTAAGAGAGATGATCTAAACCATCAAGTGGTGCAAGGCAACAAACTGCGAAAACTTAAATACAACTTGATTCAAGCGGCAAAAGCAAAACACACAGCTGTCCTTACTTTTGGAGGGGCATATTCAAACCATTTGTTGGCCACCGCCTTTGCGGCGAAGGCTTGTGGCTTTAAAGCAATTGGTATCGTGCGTGGAAATGAGTTAGCAAATAATCAATCGGTGTGGTCTGAAACATTGTTTCAGTGTGAAAAGCTTGGGATGGAGCTGGTTTTCGTCTCAAGATCGGCTTATTGCATGAAAGAGCAGGCGACAACTGTGCAAGAACTATTGTCTCAACCTGACCCTCCTTACCTCATTCCAGAAGGGGGTAGTAACAGACTTGCTGCCAAAGGGATGGCTGAAATTGTGACAGAAATTAATCAACAGGTGGCGTGGCCTACGCACATCATTTGTCCAGTTGGTACAGGTGGCACTCTAACCGGTTTGGTCCAAGGCGTTGCCCAGCTACAAAGGCCCTGTCAGGTTATTGGCGTGTCTGTACTGAAAGGTTTACACACAGTTAATAATGATATTAATCAATGGCTTAATGAAACCGAGAAACAACCGACATGGCAAGTGCTGGATGATTATCACTGTGGAGGCTATGCCAAAAGCACACCAAAATTAATGCGATTTGCGGTCACATTTGAACAACAGCACGACATCAAACTAGATAAAATTTATAACAGTAAGTCGTTTTATGCCTTGGCACAGTTAATCCAGCAAGGCAAAATCACGTCATCTGATAGACCCTTGATTATTCACACCGGTGGCATACAAGGTGGATCTTTTTAAATCATTTTTCTGTGGGTATTGATTTTCATTGCAACGCTTTCGCATTATAATAAATCTATACCGCATTGAACTGATGAGGAGCCAGTCATAAAAAGCTTAAAAAAATATCTGCTGCACTCCGGGTTTTTGATGATTCTATTTCATACCCAACTGGTCAGTGCGAACGCAGAAAAGAGCCAGAATTTTATCAGTCAATTTTCTTGGTTAAATTGGCCAGTAGTCGTGTTGTTTTTATTGATTGTGGTTATCGTAATCTTAATCATAATATTAATCCTCTGAGCATATCCGTAAGGCTTTCT
>JBPOFV010000049.1:0-10888 GCA_051252335.1 Marinicella sp.
ATGATGAACTTTCAGGCTTTTGCACCACAGGTTTGCAAAAGCTAGATTTAGAATTGTTGAATTTTAAAATCAATAAGATTTTTTCTACCAATGACAAAAATCATTTAGGTCAATATGACATCACGACCTCTAATCATGAACGCTTGGACTTCTTATATTTACCTCTCAGAAACAGTGAATTTGAAAACACCCAATTTATTTTTGGCTTAAAACAAGACAAACCCATTAATCCAAGGGTAATGAATGAATTTCAATCTTATTGTGAAGCTGCATATTCTGCATTGGTGCAAGCACAAGAAGTACACCAAGTTGCTTTGGCAGCTAACCTTGACAGCATGACAAATTGCCACAACCGCAATAGCATAGAAAAAATTATCAGAGAATCTTTAAAATCAGCCAGTAGAACAACAGTTGCTTACATTGATATGGATAATTTAAAAGCCACCAATGACCAATTTGGGCATCATGTGGGCGATCAATGCATCATTGAATTTGCTCAACTGCTTAAAACGAGCTTAAAAAATCATGCCAAACTAGGTCGAATCGGCGGTGATGAATTTATTGCCGTATTTTCTGATGTGGAATTTGAAACTTGTGAAGAATTACTGCAAATGTTCATGGAGTTACTTTCAAACAACCCCATTTCAGAATCTCAGCTAACCCTATCAACCAGCATTGGGTTAGCCGAATCCAGGTTTAACGAAACCAAGCAAACTTTAATCAAGAAAGCTGATAGGGCTCTTTATCATTCAAAAGACCAAGGCCGCAATCGACTGACCGTATACGACAGTTCATTGGGGTTGAGTTAATTATTCAAAATCACCTATCTAATTTGATTTTTTATTAACAACCATGGCATGGGCTCAATGCTCATGAAGAATAATGTTAATTCGTAATAATACGTTCAAAATTTCCGTTTGTCTCTCCAATGTATCACTACATCTAATATCACAAACTTGAAGTCCAGTGGTGATTGTCTACTGTTCGGCCATTTTGTATTTCAGTTAAGGTAGCTTTTAATGTCATCGATTTTTGCCCAATCTGGCCATCGCCAACTAAATATTCATTGCCTTGATAAATCATCGACCCAACTGGTGACAAAACAGCTGCTGTTCCAGATAAGAAAGCCTCAGACTCTGGAATCCAAGAAATCAATTCCTCAACCGTATAGTCAATTTCACTGACTTGATATCCCTGCTCAACGGCAAGTTTCAAGATCGAATCTCGTGTAATTCCAGGCAATATTGAACCATCTAATTTTTTGGTAATTATTTCATTGCCTTTGATTAAGATAAAGTTGGCAGCACCAGTTTCTTGCACTTGTCCACCTGGACAAAACAACACCTGGTCGGCATTATATTCAGCCCTGGCCTTTGTCACTGAACCTAGAGATGCCGCATAATTTCCACCTGTTTTAACTTGTCCAAATTTTGGTGTCGACCGCATGTTCTCATCATCAATAAGTAATTTTAATGGTCTCACGCCTCCAGCGAAATAATCACCCACCGGTGAAGTGATGACATACAACAGCGCTTCATGCGACCCTCTACCAGCAGCACCAATGTTTAATTCTGTACCTATCAGTGTTGGCCGAATATATAAAGCGCCAGGAAAGTCAGGAATTTCCGTTTCGACTGCTTTTACAGCCTGCATGATGCTTTGTTCTACTAACTCAAACGAGGGCACAGGTAGACATAATGCCGCAGCACTGTTTCTTAATCGTTTAATGTTATCTTTATAACGAAAAAAATGAATGGATCCATCTTGCCATTTATAGGCTTTTAACCCTTCAAAACAGGTGCTTGAATAATGCAAAACATGTGTAGCTGGATGTAAGCTAAATGGGCCAATTGGTTTAACTACAGGTAATTTCCACTCACCTTCTTTATATTCTGAAACCACCATTTTAGTGGTAAATGCTTGTCCGAATTCAGCCATAAGGTGCTGCCAAGTTTCAAGGAGCGCTTATTCTAACTGATACATTAAATGGAATACACCCCACATTTATATTAATGGAATCAAAACAACAATTCTTAACCTTTTTTCGTTCAAACAAATGCTGTTATCAATTAAATGCACCTTTTTCTAACGACATTCAGACACATTTAATTTACCGATAAGCGGGTGATCAGAATCCAATGTAGTTAAAATAGATGATGCGCGCTCGAATTGCTGTTGATTGTCTTGTTTGAGCTCATGTTTGAGACAATACCATTCTACATAAGCTAATACCTGATTCAGCGGGCTCCAGCTGGTTGGGTGGTCAAACACTGGTTGAATCTGATTTATGTGGTCGTTTGCTGATTGTAAGTTGTTTTGTAAACGGTTTAATTTTGCAGCAACCAAATGGGTCCATGCCAATTCAGGATGCGCTTGTTCAAAGCGTTTATTCAAAAGCACAAAAGCATCACTCAACAATTGCTCTGCTCTTGGCAAATTACCCAGGTATAAATTAGCTTCAGCTAAATTAGTTTGTGCAATTGCAATACCAGGGTGATCCTCATTGAATAATGACTTTCTTACTTTGAGTGAATGTGAGATGATTTGGTGGGCTTCATCAAATCGGCCCATTGTCAAAAGCATCTGTCCATAATAAAGCTCCATATAAGCTCCATTCCATGAATCAGGCCCATGTGCATCAGCATAGATTGAAAGTGACTTTTGATACATTTCTTCTGCCTCTTGGTAACGACCCAAAGCATGAAATGAGTTTGCCTTTCTACCATACATGGTAGCCAGCCGTGGATTGTCAGGGTTGTAATGTTTTGCACCCATTTTTAACGCTTTATCAACAGTATTCAAGGCCTCATTGTAAAGCCCCAAATCGTTTTGTATTCGACCTAACTGCTGGAGAGATACAATCCAAGAAGTACTGTCCTCACCCCTGAACTGAGCTGTGATATCTAAGGATGTTTTTATCATTTCTTCAGCTTCTTTAAATTTTCCTCTAACACGTAGAATCAAACTCAAATTATGCATATTTATCCCGACTGAAGCCGCCTCTTGACCACCTGCAGCTGCACGGTGTGTGACTATGGCTTTTTTCAGCGATTTTTCTGCTTCGTCATATTGACCTAAGTTATACAGCAATAATCCGAAGTTATTATGTGCATCCGCAAGTTCCCAAGTTGGAACTTGCTGCGAAGTTTCATGGAGCTTGATGGCTTCCCTGTGTAATTCTACAGCCTCATCAAATTGGTCGTCTTTACGCAATATTTCAGCCAATCGATTCATGGCTTCACCAATTGCCAAAGGATCTGAATGAGCTTGATGTAATGCCAAAGACTGTCGTAATGAATCTATTCCTGCTTGCATTTCGCCCATATGAGCATAAGCCAAGCCAATAGTACGCCACAGATGTGCTTTGGTTGTTGGTTCTTCATCCAAGGATTCTGTTAACGACTGTGCTCCTAAATCTAACAATTGCCTGGCCGTTAAATCTTTTCCAGGCATACCAGCTCTAGGGTCATTGGCCTCGAAAATACCAATTAAAAATTCAGAAACTCTGTTGGCAGTTTGTGCTTCTTGGTTTGCCATTTCAGCTGCTGAAACTGCCTCTTGTTTTGCTGTTAACGCTTTGTCTCTCTCAGTAGCTAACTGCCAAGTGTAATAGCCCACCACTGTAGCTAATGTAATGGCGAACATGACTGCTGCTGACATCGACCATTGGTTTCTTCCAATAAATTTCTTAAATCGATACCACCTAGAATCAGGCGCAGCAACTACCGGACGCCCCTCTAGATGATCTTTTATATCGGTAACCAGTCCATCAACAGATTCATAACGTCTTAACACATCTTTATTGATGGCTTTAAAAATAATGTTATCCAAGTCACCACGCAATCTTCGCCCAGTCAAATTATTTTCAGCAGCATCAGAAGGTCGTACTGGCTGGGTATCACAAACAGCCTTAACTATTTCAGCCGGAGAAGCTGAACCCACTTCAAATGGAGGTTTTTCAGTTAACAGTTCATACAATAGAATACCCAATGAATAAATGTCTGATGCTGTAGAAATAACTTCGCCTCTGATTTGTTCGGGGCTGGCGTAAGTGGGTGTCATCATGGCCATTTGAGTCGCAGTGGCATTCATGTCTTGGCCTTCGGACATCATCTTTGCTATACCAAAATCTAATAATTTAGGAACACCATCAGCATTGACCATAATATTTGACGGTTTAATGTCACGATGAATAACTAAATTTTTATGAGCATGGCTGATTGCGCCACATACTTGAATAAACAAGTGAAGCTTTTCACTCACTGATAAGTTATTATTTTTAATGTATTCATTAATGTGTAAACCATCAACATATTCCATCACCACATATGGTTGCCCATTTTCTGTGGTTCCACCATCAAGCATCATGGCGATGTTGCCATGATTTAAATTGGCCAATATTTGTCGCTCTTCTTTGAACTTAGCCTCTGCCCATGCACTGCGACGATCTACCCTAACTAGTTTGATCGCAACTTGATTGTCAAATTCTTGATCATTACGCCGCCCCAAAAACACACGGCCCATACCTCCATGACTGATTTCCCTTTCAATCATATAACTGCCTATGGTTTTAAATTCTAGGTCTTTATCTTGAGCGTCTAAATCTCCAGATATTAACACTGGACTTTGTAAAACTCGATCTAATGATATTGACTCCTGCCTAGTGGCTGCCAACAAACCCATAACCTCTTTTATTAATTCAGGCCTTTCTGATAGTTGAGAATTCACAAACTTAGTTTGTTCGGTTTCAGGCAGTTCCAATGCTTGGTGGAAAATAGATTCAATTAATTGTTGAGTTTCATCAGTCATTCTTAGCTCCCAATTCTCGCTTTAACCAAGCTTTAGTAAAAACAAACTCTCGGTGTAGTGTGGTTCTTGAAATATCCAGTTGCTGGCAAATTTCAGCTTGGCCCATACCAGCAAAATATATCCACTCTATGATTTTTGCTTTTCTGGCATCTGTATCTGCTAACTTTTCTAATGCCAAATCAAGACTCAATAAGTCATCTGCAGCCAGAGTTAAGTCAGGTTGGTTAGCTGATAAGGTCACTTGAAAAAAATCGGCACCGCGTTTGGCTGATTGTTTGGCCCTGGCATGATCTACCAAAACACGCCTCATGACCATGCTTGCCATAGCACAAAAATGGCGCCGATCTTCATAGTTTTGCTCTTTACCCAATAATTTAAGCATCGCCTCATGAACCAATTCCGTGGCTTGCCATGTATGTGATGCTGATTCTTTGTTCATATGGTTTTGAGCCAACCGCTTGAGCTCATCATAAACCAATGGTATTAATTTTTGTTCAGCCGATAAATCACCGTTGCGGTAATCTATAAGTAGTTGAGTCACATTATGATTATTATCGATCATCTTATTAGTTTATGAAAAAATAGAAATAAATGAAACATTACTCAAAATAATTACGCTACCTGTATTAAGTTTCTATTATTAATGCAGCAACTATGGCTTCAAAAAAATTATTACCAATCCTACTTTTGACTTTAATCAGTCAGTCTTTACAGGCCATCACAACCACATTTGATGACAAAACCAAATTCAACATACTCACAGGCCCGAGCACTCTAAATGACACTTACCCATCAGTTAACTGGGGCACTTTAGATTTTGAATCCGATTTCATCACCTTACAATCAGCAAGTGGGTCAGGATTTAACTTTGATGAATGGACCACCACATTCCCTGGTAATGATTTGGCCTTAAATGGCGTTGAGAGTTTTGATATTAAGTTAGCTGCTCCTTTGTCATCATTCGGGTTTGATATAGAAGACAGCAATGGTCCCTCTGAATTTAGAATTCAATTGTTCCGTAATGGGGGGCTAGTTAATACAACCACTTTAAACACGAACAGCAATACTATATTTTTTGGCATTTGGAGTGATGTGACCTTTGATGAAGTTAAGATCAGAGAACAAGCTGCTAGCGGTAGTAACGAATACTTTGGTAATTTTTATGGCAGTGTCAGAAAAAACCGAGACTTATCTTCCAATTTTGATGCATTGATTTGTCAATTTCCATTGCTTTTTGCTTATTCTTTTTCAACCACAGCTTCAATAGTTGCTCCTACACCAACTGATACTGGTTTTTCCTTGGCTGCTTATTCAGCCAATTTAGCTCTTAAATACTGTAAAGCTTGGGGTGATGCACCTGGGGACATCATCACCACTGTAGACAATCCTCACAACCCAGATGAAAATAGCTTTGAAGCTTGTTACAAAACTTTTGATCACGAACGTGTCCATTCAGGATTTACCAGCCTATTCAGTGTTCCTGTCCAATACGACAACGACTGGGGTGAATTAGGCACTCCCCAGGTGATCCATCAGAATTCTGATGTGGAAGTTTATATGATGCGTGGTTTACAACCGCCCATTACTGACACTTTAAGTTTATCGTCCTTATTGGGTGATGAGTTAGCAGCTGGTGGCATATATTCGGATTGTGATGATATCAAAGAAATCAGCGACACAGGGCACTTATGCCCATACGCTGAAGGCCGCACTCTGAGTTATCCAGTTGGTCGAAATACCCAGGGCTATCGTTTCGATGTCAACATGGGGATTTTAGACTTGGTATATATCAGCGTGCCTAAATTTCCACAAGGCACCAAGAATAAAGCCATGCTGGACTTAGCAGCAGAATTACTGGCGGAAGTGGCTCAAGTGGTTTGGGATTTGGCCTTAGGAGGCTGGCGTTTTGGAAATTATGTCGACCGTTACCAACAAGTCATTGTGCATGACACCACCATTCCTTCCATAGACAAAGCATCGGGCGATTTCAATGATGATGGTGTAGTTAATGCCGCTGACTTATTGTTCATCGATAATGTAGTGATTGAGGCAGATGAGATTGGCGGCGTTTCAGCAAACCGTTTCCAGAGCTTTCTTCGCAGCATGTATGATGTCAGTGATGCTTGTAATCGATCAGCTGGTTTTCTGCCTATCTATCCAAATGATGATTTAAGGGTCTTTTGGCCAGTTAACACGACCAATACTAACAATGCTTTTGATCTGACTTGGGAAGCTAAGGATGCAGGGCCAAATTTAGCTGGCCTACCCAACATCAACAGTGTGATGCAAAACATTTCAGTGGTCGATACCAGACCACCCATTATTCAACCGCCTATGGACATTGTTGAATTGACCAGTGACACACAAGTGACTCTGGATTTAGGGCAACCCTTGGTTTTCGACTTAGTTGATCTCAACCCAATTATCATGAATGATGCTGCCTTCCCACTTTCTCCTGGGCTTCATACCATTACCTGGACAGCCACAGATGCTTCTGGCAATCAAGCCAGTACCACACAGTCTGTTAACATCAAAAACAGTAATATTGAGCCCAATGCCAATGATTTAATTGGTGCCAATCGCCCTCAAGCCATCTCATTTGACCCCTTAGAAATCACCCTGACTGGCTTCGATCCAGACAGTGACCCATTGAACTTCTTCATTGAAGACTATCCTGATGATGGTTTTTTTGTCTCACCACTTTATCCATATTTTATTGAGGATTATCGCTTAGAGGCGGCTATCGATGATGATGCTCTAGCACAACAATGTATTGATCAGGGCAACACCACACCCTTTCATGTGCAAGCCATCCGTAACCCAGTTTATTTTTCTGTTTTGGATGACGGTTCAACTTATGTGATTGATTATGGATATGTTGAATGTCGTCAGGATGTGGGTCAGCCACCCCGATTTGAACCCAGAATAGCCAAATTTGATTCCGCCGGAAATTACTTCACTGCACAAAACCGTGACTTACCCGATGATTTGTACATCAATCAAAACACGTCAACCATCTATACAACCACAGGTGCACAAAGCCAAGGAACAATCAACGAATTAGACCTTAATCTCAATACAATATTCCGTTACGAGTTATTCAGCATGCCTGATCAAGACCCAAATTCAGGAAACTCATACAACATTCCTTATGCACGAAGTGCTGTCATTGACAGCCAAGGCATTCTGTATGTGATGGATAATCTGGGAGACATCCATGCGATGCGCACTGATCGTGGTAATGGCACAGGTGCTGGTAATGATCCCCTTCGACCTGCTTACCTCGGATTGGCTCTACAAACACCATTTCAAGGCTTAGACTATGATCTGGCCATTGACTCCAACGATCAAATTTATGCATCAATCGCCAATCGAATTTATAAATTAACAGCTGCCACACTGAATTCAGACGGTGATTATGAACTGGGTAATCTGATTGGTTGGGCTGGTAAATGTGACGAGGATACTGCACCTGGTGACCAAGCGGTTTGTGATGTGGCCAATCAGCGTTCACTGGGTTATAGTTGCACCGATGAATACTGTGGTGGCAGCATCAGTCTCAGTGGCGATCAGCCGGGGCAGTTTAATCGGCCACAAGGCATTGCCATTGACCCAAATGATGTGTTGTATGTGACTGATTACGATAATTTCAGGATCCAAAGATTCACCCCTGATGGCTTCTTTGCTGGACAAGCGGAATCCGCCTGTGAAGGAAATTGTTTTGTCTTGGGTGATTTTGGCCGGCCTGAAGACATTGCGGTGAATTCAACGCACTTTTTCATCATCGATCCAGATACTGACCTGTTACACATATCACAAACCTCACCATTTTTAGAAATTGGTGATGACTATGCAGTATTAGAATATCAGTCCAACAATGATTTTGCATGCGTACTCAGCGCCGATTGTATCGACTCTTTTTCCTTCAGTGTGTCAGATGGTGTGAGAGATTCCGATTCCATGCAAATGATTCGAAGCACACCGGCGCAAGTTGATATAGAAGTGGCACGCAACTTCAGGGCACCATTTGCTACACCTGGTATTGAAGTATTGGTGGCAGAAGATGAAGCCAGTGTCATCACTTTAGATGGCAGCGACCCAGACCCTTTGGATAACTTAATTTTTGCTATCAGCACTCAACCCTTCCATGGTTCAGTCCAACTGTTAGGAAACCAGGCAACTTATATACCCGACCTAAACTATGTCGGTGATGACAGCTTCGCTTTCACCGTCAATGATGGCAATGAGACCTCTGCACCTGAAACTGTGATGATCAATGTTTATGACGTTAATGATCCGGCTATTGTAATTTTTGACAACCCGTTGACAGTTGCCAGAGGGTTTGAGCTACAAATCGAAGGCGTAATGTCTGATCCGGATCCAATTGATAACCACAAATTGCTACTCAAGTGGAATGACGGCTCACCGAATGAGCCACAAGGCGACATTAATATGATGGGTGAAATCACAGGCCCATTATTATTAACATCATCATCTGGAAATGGCCAAGTCATTGCCAAACATGTATTCAATGCCACTGGCACGGTTATCAGTGAAGCCTGTGTGACCGACCGACTGGATCAAAATAACAACCCAACAGCAGAGTCTATTGAATCTTGCTCTCCAGCTGTGCTTAATGTCGTTGATATGGTTGACTTAACTTTTGATGTCTCTGGCCCAGAAGTATTGATTCGAGGCCAATCAGATAACTACACAATCACCATAACTAATAGAGCACCAGACAGTGGTATTGGAATGACTGCAACCAACATTGAGTTTACCGCACAAATGGACGATGTATTGATTACGGCGGCCCCTTCAGGATGCAGTGAAAATAGTAATTTCATCACTTGTGATCTCAACAGTTTAAATTCGGGTGAGTCAATCGATGTTGTTATTCCATTTATTGTGCCAAGTGATGCAGCAACACAGATCAGTGTAACCAGCGAATTAGATTTATTGGTCGACCAATTAGATTTAACCGAGACCAACAAACTCATTATTAATACTCCAATGGTTTTTCCAGCCGACATCATCATAGGTGGCCAAGGCACTGATGAGTTAGTAGACAATCCGGAATTATCATCGGGTGATGGTATCTGCGCAGGTTTAGATACCGGAGCCTGTAATATCAGGGCCGCCATAATGGAAGCCAACGCCAATGTCTCTAATAATTCAATTGCTTTAGGTAATGCTGTATTCGGTTTATCTTTTGATGACACAAAATTTGGCGAACTAGCGATCGGTGATTTAGATGTGTTAAGTGATTTGTTGATTATAGGCAATGGCCCTGAGCAAACCTTTATCGATGCTGCGGGAATTGATCGTGTATTTGATATTCACTCTGGCGCCACATTAGAATTAAACAACCTCAGTATTGTTGGTGGGTTAACAAACGATCATGGCGCAGGTATTCTGATTCAAAATAATGCTAAGTTAATTTTGAACAACGTCAGAATTTTTAACAATGATTCAACGGGCCTAGGCGGCGGCATCTCCAATTTTAGTCAGTTGAATGACAGCCTGCTCATTGAGAACAGCACCATCAGTAGTAATACGGCAGACTCGGGCGCAGGCATCTATTCAACAGGCGGTGGTTTGATCAGAAATTCGACCATCTCAACCAACCAATCAACTGACAACACAGGCGGCATCTTGCAGCTCACTCAAAACCTGTTACTCAATCATGTCACCATTGCGGGTAATTCCGGCCCAAATACAGGAGGCCTCTCCAGCTATAACTCTGCCATCATCACTATACAAAACAGCATACTGGTGAATAACAGCCCAAATGACTGTTTCAGCTCCAGTGGCTTTGGTGGCACAGGTGGCTCAATCAGTTCTGATGGCGGTAATGTGATCAACAATATCTCTATTTGTGACATCAATCAGAATAGCAATGATTTGTTTAACCAGAATACAGATGTCAGTGAATTACGTAATTACGGCGGTTTAACAGAAACGCATGCGCTTTCAATAAGCAACCCTGCTAGAGATCAAGCACTAGCCATCAATTGTCCAACAATTGATCAGCGTGGTGAATTAAGACCTACTGATGGTGATGGCGATGGTGTTGCCG
>JBPOFV010000050.1:0-10811 GCA_051252335.1 Marinicella sp.
GGGTCTTATGAGTGCTCGAATTGCTGTCATTGATTTGAATTCAGGTAATTTACTGAGCATGCAAAATGCCATCAAATCTGCTGGTTTTGATATGACCGTTGTTAAACAGCCGCACGCTGAAATGCTTGAAGAGTTTGATGTGTTGGTGATGCCTGGGCAGGGACGATTTGCCTACGTTATGTCCCAGATAGATCAATTAGGCTGGCGAGAATTTTTGCTTGAATGGTGCCGTAATGGCAAACGGTTAATTGGGGTTTGTGTAGGCATGCAAGTCTTGTTTGAAGGCAGTGATGAGGACCCTGATGTCAATGGCTTAGGCTTGTTCTCAGGTCACTGTCACAAATTACCGCACCCAAAAACACCCATGGTTGGTTGGGCAAAATTGGATTCATATAAGCTTTCGATGAAAGAGCAGTATGCCTATTTCGTCAATTCATTTGCGATCATAGATTGTCCATTTGCTACCGCCAAAGTTAATTATGGCGATGAATTTTGTGCTGCGGTACAAAGAGGTAATTTATATGGATTTCAATTTCACCCTGAAAAATCAGGTCAATTTGGTAAGGAGTTAATGCGTTATGTATGTCAATAATGATCAATCAAACTCTGATTTAACCGCTCGCATCATCCCCTGTTTAGATGTCGCCTATGGTCGAGTGGTCAAAGGGACCAATTTCAAAGAGTTATTAGATATGGGTGATCCGGTTGAATTGGCTCAAATGTATGAACAACAAGGTGCCGATGAATTGATTTTTCTCGACATCAAGGCATCCGTTGATGGCCAACAATCGGCTTTAGACATGGTCTCCCAAGTGGCTTCACATTTGTCAATTCCATTTGCGGTAGGGGGTGGCATCAAAACCCTGGAAGATGTGCATAAGTTCTTTCATGCGGGGGCTGATAAAGTCACCTTGAACACCATGGCAGTTGAAAATCCCGGCTTGATTAATCAAATTTCTCAGCAATATGGCTCACAAAGTATTGTGGTCGCTGTGGATGTGAATCATGAAACCGATGGCCAGCTTGCCATATACACCCATGGTGGTTCAAAACGGGTGGCGGTTGAGTATCAACAATGGATTAATGAAGTGGTTGATCGTGGTGCCGGTGAAATATTACTCACTGCCATGCATAAAGATGGCACTGGCAGTGGATTTGATACCGATTTACTGGCACAATTCGGCGCTGACTTTCCAGTTCAAGTGATTGCATCGGGTGGCGCCAAAGGCCCACAAGATTTTTTGGCTGCGATTCATGCTGGAGCGGATGCGGTTTTGGCCGCTGGATTGTTTCACCGTGGCGAATATACCGTTGGGCAAATCAAAGAATTTTTAATTAACAATGACATTAAAATAAGGAATACAAGATGCTGATACCTTCAATTGACTTGATGGATGGCAAAGCCGTTCAATTGCAACAAGGTGATAAAAAAATCATCGAACGCGATGATGTGTTCGAATTGTTGGAAGAATTCTCATTGTATGGTGAAGTGGCCATCATTGATTTGGATGCGGCCATGGGTCAAGGTACAAATCAAGCACTCATCGAACAACTGTTACGAAAAAGACCCTGTCGTGTTGGCGGTGGCATTCGTGACTTAGAAACAGCGAAGAGTTATTTGGCTGCGGGTGCCACAAAAATTATTTTAGGTACTGCAGCCAGTCAAGAGTGGGTCAAAAAACTACCTCGACAAGCTTTGATATTTGCCATAGATGCCAAAGATGATTACCTAACCACCCACGGTTGGAAAAAAACCCAAGACATCAAAGTATTGGATATTATTCAAGACTTGGCACAAAACTGTGGTGAGTTTTTATATACCCAAGTCAAGAAAGAAGGCATGATGCAAGGCATCGATCAACCTCGCATTCAAGCTGTGATTCAGGCTTCCCCCATTCCTGTAACAGTGGCCGGTGGCATCACCAGTTATGAAGATTTGCAATGGATCAACTCAAAAGGGGCGAATTCCCAAATTGGAATGGCCATTTATTCCGGACACATGTCATTGAATGAAGCCTTTATGGCATTGGTCGATTTCAACAAAATGCCATTGATACCAACTGTGGTTCAAGATGCCAAAACAAACAAAGTGTTGATGATGGCATACTCTTCAGCTGAGTCTTTGGCTTTTGCATTAGAACACAGATCGGGTACATACTTCTCACGGTCCCGCAATCAATTGTGGACCAAAGGCGAAACCAGTAACAACACTCAAAAATTGGTTCAAGTTGATATCGATTGTGATGGTGATACCGTGTTATTTTTGGTTGAACAATCAAACAACGCCTGTCACTTTGATCGATATTCGTGTTTTGCCAGTCAAACCAAGAACTATACTTTGGATTATTTAGATGACGTATTCGAGCAGCGTTTAGCCACAAAAGAAGGTCAATCCTTCACTCAAAAACTATTTGCCAGTGAAGCCTTACAAATAGAAAAATTAAAAGAAGAATGTGATGAACTCATCGAAGCCACTGAACACAACCACGTACGTTGGGAAGCCGCTGATTTGTTATTTTTTACTCTGGTGATGGCCAAGTCAAAAGGAGTCAGCATAGAAGAAATTGTGAATGACCTAAGGAGTCGAAACGATGTGCGATAAATTCATCAAAGTGAACGAATATAATCGACCTGTCTTTAAAAACAAAAAACAAGTTGAAGCCATTGTGACTAAAATTCTGGATCAAATTAGCACTCATGGCGACAAAGCTGTTCAAGCCTTCAGCCAAAAGATTGACCACCAAGAAGCTCAATACATTGACTTGCTACCCTTTGATGACTACGCCCTTGATCAGGGTTTGAAAGACGCCATTAAAAGCGCCCACCAGCGCATCAGAAAATTTTGTCAATTCCAAATCAAAGATTTAAAGAATGATCAATACAGCGATGAATTGGGCGATTTTGGTTTTGTATACCAACCCATTGAACGCATTGGTGCCTATATTCCAGGTGGCCAATTTCCATTAATCTCAACGGCATTGATGACCCTGGTACCTGCTCAAGTGGCCGGCTGTCCAGTTAGAGTTGCTTGTTCTCCTTCTGACGATATTGCCTTATTGGCTGCAGCCAGTTTGGCCGGTGCCACACAGTTTTTACATTTAGGTGGCGCTCAAGCCATTGGTGCCTTGTCTTATGGTTATGATCAAACTGAACCAGTCAACATGATTGTGGGGCCTGGAAACGCATTTGTGAATCAAGCCAAAGCCCAAGTTCAGCACCGGACACAAATTGATACACTGGCTGGACCCAGTGAGTTATTGATTTATGCCAATAATGTCAAACAACCTGAATGGCTGATGTTTGACGCATTGGCCCAAGCAGAGCACGATCCCAATGCCATCAGTCTTGTGGTCAGTGAATCCAAAGAACTGTTAGAAAACATTTACAGTCTGTTAACCGAACATGACAAGGGCAAAGAGTTACTGACAAATGACAACATCGTGTTACTGCTGGCAGATGAACAACAACAGTCAATCAATTTCATCAATGACTATGCACCAGAACACTTAATGGTCTGTGATGAATCATTAAAAAAATCTTTGTTCACAAATTATGGTTCTTTATTTATTGGTGAAAATTCTGCAGTTGCATTTGGAGATTATTGTGCTGGTCCGAATCACACTTTACCCACTGCAGGAACCGCAAAATTTTCAGGAGGCTTGAGTGTTCATCAGTTTCTTAAAGTCATGTCCACCCAAAAAGTCAATGCCACAGGACGTGGTGTCTTGGCCAATATTTCGTCCAAATTAGCAGCTGCAGAAGGTTTGGTTTACCATCAAAAAAGCGCCGAAATCAGGAAGTAGTGAATGATCCTGATCGGCGCATTGGTTTGGCCTTTGACTGATGTTATTGATAGAAAGAAGAGGAGAGCGTAAAGATTTCTATCAATAATCAGTCAAGGGTCACTTTTATAAACGCATGGTTTGATTATTAGTTACATTCATTAAAGAGTTTCTAAATCGTCATAGAAAATAATGTCGGAGGATACTTCTATGGCACCTCGATCACAACGATCACCACCATCTTCAGAACGATCTAAGCCCAATTGGTCTTCAAGCTCGCATGCAATGGGTGCACCTGGCACGGTTGGATGAGCGCTATCAACAACAGGGCTACTGAATTGCGGCCTGAAATAACGGTGCCAATCATCTGCATCTACTTTCACTGAGGCTAATTGTGGAGGTCCAACTAGGTTTGTACCACCAGAAGTTAAACATGAAGGATCTGATGACATGTTGTAATTATTAACATTTACATTGGTCACTAGCCCTGAAATTGAACAATCCAAGATGTCATTGTTATTAAAAACAGTGTTTCTGATTGATACAGTGGTATCGAAGGCACCAGGATTAGCAAGGATTCCAAATCGACCATTATCAACGATGGTTGAATTATTCATAAACACCCGTCCACCGTCAGAAAAAACAGCCGAACCATTATTGTCAAATATAGTTGAGTTATCAATCACCAGCGTACCTGCGCCTACTTTGGCTGTATCTGCTATAAACAATGTTTCTTGTTGAACAGCATTAAAATTGAGGTTTTCGAAAAATGTACTTTGGTTGATGCTCACATCTCCAAATGCACCAATAGCCGCTCCGTTAACTACCACAGCATTTCCTCTGAAAACACTGTTGGTTACATCCATTTCACTGAATGGGCTGACATACACAGCCCCACCAATGTCAGCCAAGTTATCTTCAAACCAAACCGAAATCAAACTGGCTTCATTAAATGGACCAACTTGAATAGCTCCACCGTTTTGAAAATTTGTACTGGCATCACCATTGACAATTCTGAAATTTACAAATGTAACCAAACCAGCTCCAAATCTAATATCAAATATGCGGTCATTGATGTTTTCACCAGTCACTGTAGGAAAATCTTCAATTGGCTCAATAAAAGTGCCTATGGTGACACCCTCTGTGATATCTAAATCTCCTGTAGCTGCTAGATTTTCATCGGCACCATCAATATTGAGTTGAATGGTTGCATCTCCCGGTAAAACAATAATATCCGCACCTGCCAGTGCATTGGCTTCCATAACAGCTGCCCTGAGTGTACAAAAATCACTGACTGGGATTTTACAAACACCATCACCAGGGTTTTCATCAACATTATCGATAACCGTTAAGTCAACTTGAAAAATGGCCGCATGACTGACCAAAGAAAATAACAAGGATGTGATTATTAGTATGTATTTCATGATTTGCTCCTGTGTAAATTTGACTGATACTTGTTGTTTCGTAAAAAATTACTTTTTATCCACAGAAAAATGAATACAGGTAACAAAATGAGAAACAGTTCCTGTGAAAAATTTAGTCTTCTGATACTATGTTGATCATGAAATTAATCAGAACAATTATCATCTTAACGCTGTGCTTTCCTCAAGTGTCGTTGGCTCAATCCCTGCCACAGCATGAAGTCTTGGATGTATTTATCGTTTCTGATGAGGTTAACCCCCACAATTTAGATGATGCTGATTTGATGCAACCTGGTGATTTATCAATTGCCCTTGGTGGTTCAACGGCCCTCAACTCTCATATCATGTTAGAGATTGATACCAATGAAATTGAACTGGCAACTGCCGCCTTAAATTTACCCGCAACTGATGTTAATCGGCCAGAAGTGTTGGTTTACTTTGCTCACAGAATTCCTAATAATGGCAATGATGCCAGTGGCAGACAAGCTGCTTTTGAAGCCGCTGTTGAAAATTTTCTACAAACCGGTGGCGGTGTCATCTCATTCCACCATGGCATCTACCAAACCAGTGGCAAAGAGAACATACAGTTACTGTTGGGATCGCAAGCAACAGGCGCAGTCCCTTGGGATACAGTCAGTGGACAAGATGTGATTCATGTGGGTGAAGATCATTTTATAGGCACTCATAACATTAGTTATGACGGACAAATCAGTTATCAAAACGCTGCTCATGGCATTGCTTTGAATGATTATGATTATTTCAATAACGTCCCTGATGAACGTTATCCCGTTATGGATTTCAATTCTGGTAATGATGGTTGTGAAATTGAAACATTGTTTGAGACCAATTACGACGTCAACGGCAACCAACACCTGTTAGGCTACACCAAACAGTGTCCAGGCTGGCTGTCAAAAATATTCGTTTATCAACCTGGGGAATACCAACCCAACGCCACCAGTGGTAATAACTTTCAAATCTTACTCAACGCCATTTACTTCCTGACAGAATTTCGCTGGGATGTGATTTTCACATCTTCGTTCGATTGATTTCGATGTTTTAATTATACGTTTTGATGTTAAAAATGGTCATTTCAATTTATTCATGTAATTCATAACAACATAGTTACCAATTTTTGCACCCAGCTTATTTCCTTCTATTGAATCGTATCTAAAATGAATTCCTAAGTACACACGAGACATAGAACACTCCATGGCAGCTTCAGAAAAATTTCTGAAGCTTCTTTGTGTTGGCTCCATGGTCATTTTTTCTGAAAAAGGTCCAGCACTGTCAACTTCGCTGGTGGTCATCGTGAATGCCATGTCATCACCAAACACTTCAGCAATGGCCTGCATGGCAGCGGTACACGCTGTGCCATGAGCAGATGGGTAAGAGGGAAATGCATACGTGTGCTGATGGGTATTGGTCCAAGTCAGATCTGCTTCCGTATCTGGATTGCCATCATTTTCAGCCCACATGATTGCACTGTATGGGCGCCAGTGATTGTAGTGAAATTTATTATAAAACACATTGACATAGGCATCGAAAATTGACATGTTTAACAAAGCAAACAAGCGGCTTGTTTCAAGCAAACCAAGGTCTTGTTGTTGAACCAATTCACGAGCCAGTTTATTGTGTGATATTTCAGAAAATTCTTTCCACCAAAGTGCTAAGTGTGTTTGGTCTTCAGTTCTGACTGTACTTTGATAGCGACCCAACTCTTTAACCTCGTTGAATGCCTTTGTGTATTCTTCACTGTTTATTTGGGGCGGTGCTGGCGATAAAAACTGCTGGCTAGATGTTAAAGCAAATGGCTGAACATTGGCCCACCCAGCACCGAAAATAAACCCTTTAGGGGTACCGCTGTGTTCATTGAATTCGGCATATACCCCAGGAGCCATTGGGTGCCACTGGTACTCAGTTTCACCATTCCAGCGATCATTGGCTCGATTTTGAATGATAGTTCGGGCTACTGACCGGCCTAATTGCTTTCCTCTGTTCTTGGCCTTTGTTGTCATGTCATCATCTAACCACCGCATTTTCTCTGCCAGCCAAGCCTCATGGCTTTCTGGGTAGAACTCATTGCAAATAACATAAGCAGCTTCAATCATGGCGACCACTGGATCAGCCTCAAGATCTAGACCAGCTGACGAATATGTTTTATAACGAGGGACCACAAGATTCAAAGCATCATGCATGGCAAGGTGCATCATGGTTGCAGTTCGGACTCCTTTTAAAGTTAACAAACCATCTTCTCGTACTGCAGTTTCAATTAACTTTTGATTCCATGAACTGACCATTGATGCCGATTGTTGATTGATGCGTTGTGTTTGTTTTTGTTGGTTTGATTGACAACTCAGTAACAGCAAAATCAGTATATTTATAAGTATCGATTTCATTAACTTATTCCTCATATGTTTACTATAAGCATAATCATCACAAGGTAGCTATGCTACTATTAAAACTGTAGTTAACTAATTATGATCGTTTTTGAGGTTAATGATGAAAAAAGGATATGGACAATATTGCCCCTTGGCACTTGCCGTTGAACTGTTGTGTCGACGTTGGATGCTGTTAGTCATCAGTCGATTATTCGACGGCTGTACTCAATTCAATGAGATTCATAAAGGACTACCAAGAATATCGCCCACTTTATTGGCTTTAAGGTTGACTGAGCTAGAAGATCATGCAGTTATATACCGCAAAAAACTACTGAAACAAAGGGGCTACTCATATCATTTAACAGAAAGTGGTCTGGCTTTAGAGAACATTGTCATGGATCTGGCCATTTGGGGCCAGCATTGGGGCCGTGACATGAAAACCGAAGATCTAGATCCTGCCTTTTTGGTCTGGAGTATGCACTTGAGAATGGATGCTGATGCCATGCCCGAAGGCAATACCGTGATTGAATTTCTTTTCACTGGCGTACCCCATGAGTTGGACCGTGTTTGGCTGGTAAACATTGATGGTAAAATAGAGATGTGCCTTAAAAATCCAGGTTATGAATCAGATGTCTATGTTTATGCTGATATCTTAGATTTTGTTGAAGCTTGGCGTGGTATCAAAGACATGAAACAACAAATCCGCAACAAAAAAATCATCCTCAGGGGTGATCCAGCTTTGATCAAAGCTTTCCCTGACTGGTTACTTTTGAGCTCAGTGGCGAAATATAAACGAATGAAAATAGGCAAAGAAAGCTTTAAATAATTACCTTATAAGTTCTACCTACTTACTTCACCCGCTTACCATGCTTAAACACCATATCTACCCTTTGGAGCAAACTGATGTAACGCAAGACATCACCTTTGACGGCGATGATATCGGCATATTTGCCTTCGGTGATGGTACCCACTTCATGATCGACTTTCATCATAACCGAAGGCCAGTAACTGGCACCTCGGATGGCATCCATCGGTGACACACCCATCTCGCGAACCCAGATATCCATTTCATTCCAAGTTGATTGGCTGTGAAATTTCAATGGAATCCCACTGTCAGTACCAACCATCAACACCACGCCCGCATCTATCAGTTGTTGAAATTTGCGTTTTAATGTGGGTTTGCGTTTGCTGGTGATTTGGAAATATGGCAGTCTTTCTGGGTGAGTGATTGATTGTTTGATGTCATCAATGATGTCTTGCGGCATGTCTAAATGCCAACTGTCATTGTCTAATTTTTCGGTGTTGTTTTTGACATAATCATAGTTAAACAATCCTTCGACCGTGGGTGTCCAAAACAAGGGACCTATATTCATTTGCGCCGCCCGTTCTCGCAAACCAGCCATCACCTCTGGTGGATATTCTGGTGCAGTGGATAAGCCCGTGTGTTCAAAATTATCTACACCAGCTTTTAATCCCAACAGGATCTCTTCAGGCCTGTGCGCATGAGCAACCACTGGAATGTTATTCTTATGAGCTTCATCCACAACTGCCATCAACTCGGCTTCAGTCATTTGATCTTGATCAATCAACTTGATCACATCAACGCCAGCATCAGCCAGTTTTTTCACTTTGGCTCGTGCATCTTTGGCACCATCTACACCCCAACGGTACAATTCGGTACCAGGATAAGGTTTCTTCTGAATAAATGGACCTGATACATACATGGTTGGGCCTGGAATGTCACCACGATTGATGGCATCTCTGACATTGATGATGGTTTCTAAGGGTGCTCCCAAATCTCGGGCAGATGTCACTCCTGCCATCAATAGTTGGTGAGCAGATGCAGGCATGATCTCTTTTTCAAACCGAGGCGGATAAGTACTGTGCCAGTGTTTATAATCGGCATGGCCGTTGATTTGGAGGTGCACATGCATGTCCCATAATCCAGGTAATACAGTCATGCCTTCAGTGGAAATAATTTCTGCCCCTTCAGGTATTTCAACTTGCCCCATTTCACCGACTGCTGCTATTTTGTCATCACGAATGATGACCACTGAATTCTGAATCGGTTGGTCCTTAAAACCATCAATCAACATGCCGCCAACCAAAGCTTTGATATCTTCTGCTTGGGCTGAAAAATGCAGCATCAATATGACAATGACCCAACTTATTTTTTTCACAACTTTTTTCATCTTGTCCTCTCTTTTTTATTTTGTCTGATCACTCACCACCTTCAGGGCCATAAAACATCACCCAAGTGGCAAAATCTTCACTGAATTCTTCAAATCTATGCTCGACTCCTGCAGGCACAAACAACACTTCTCCAGCTTCGAATGGTTGTCGATTGTCACCATTTACAAACCAGCCACTACCAGCCACCACCACATACAATTCATCTCGTGAATGAGGTTGTTGTAAATCTATATTTTCGGGCTGATACATTTCCACCACCAAGCTACCATGTTTGAACAACTCAACAAATGGCTCATCCTGTTTTTTAAGTAGAGCCAAGGCATTTTTCGGTGTTAGACGGCTGCTCATATATTTTTGTTGCGAATTGCTTTGAATCTTAACAAGCTTGCTGCTGGCCACATTTCTTTCATGTTGTAGTAGCGTTCAAATGAAGGTATGTTTTGTGGCAGTTGAAACCAAGGTAATTTAGATTGGGTATAAATATGGACATCAGGGGTGATTTCTTGGGCTTCATCTAATGTGCCCACTTTTAAGAATGCCACCCTGTCACCCATACCAGAATAGTGACTCCAAACTGCAATTTGACATTGTGGGCAACGTGCCACTTTTTGTCCACCACCGCTTTCGCTTGGAGTTTCAATTAAAAGAGGTTCATTGTTCTTAAGTTTAATGGCTGTGGCTTCGACAATGGCATTTAGGGCAAATGCCGAACCAGTCTCACGCTGGCACCAAGTACAATGACAACAGTGAACAAACATGGGATGCGCTGTTAACTCATATCGGATGTGGCCACAGTCACAACCACCTGATTGACCCGTTGTTTTTTCAGACAAAGTGCTAATACCTCAATTTTGTGCTTCTGTAATCATAGCATTTTCATCATTCTGTGTTTATCATTGTTTTACATGACCCAGAAAGTCTGTGGGCTCAATGTCTGAAAAATATAAGAATAGATTAAAAAACTAAACGCATAAATTGAATTACCTAAAAATCATAATACCCACCTTGTTTATTGCGACTTGAGCGATCTTGGCAAA
>JBPOFV010000051.1:0-10571 GCA_051252335.1 Marinicella sp.
TAGTCGCACAAGGTCAATGGCAACAGGTATTGGTTTTTTGTCGCACCAAACATGGTTCCAATAAACTTTCAGAATACTTAGAAAAATTCGGCGTCAGCTCATTAGCCATCCACGGTAATAAAAGTCAAGGTGCCAGAACCAAAGCCTTTGCACAATTCAAACAAGGCAAAGTCAGGGTTTTGGTAGCTACTGACATCGCTGCACGTGGCATTGATATTGATTTATTGCCTCATGTGGTGAACTTTGATTTGCCCAACGTGCCCGAAGATTATGTTCATCGAATAGGAAGAACGGGTCGTGCAGGCGCCGAAGGGGAAGCCGTTTCTTTGGTCAGTGCCGATGAATTTGTACAGTTGTTTGATATTGAGAAAGTTATTGGCAATAAATTGAAGCGTGAGTTCATTGATGGCTTTGAGCCTATTCATGACGTGCCAGAGTCTAAAGAAGCCATGCGTGGCAATTATGCCAACAAACCCAAAAGACCTGCACCCTATAAACAACAAGCGAAAGAAAAAGCAAAACAATACAAAAAAGACAGCAATAAATTCAGAGCTCAACTTGAAAATGAAGCTCGCAACAAGAAAAAACCAAAAAAACCTAAAACCAGACCTTTTATCAAAGCAGCTGTAAAAGAAAAATGGGCCAATCGTTCAGACAAAGAAAACCAGGAAGCACGTGAGCGCAGCTTACAAGCCAAAGAAGGACAACGAAGAGCAGGCATCAATCCCTGGAAAAATGACAATGAAGATGGTCAAGGGAAGAAAAAATCTGGCTATAAAGGCAAGCGATCTAACCAGAACAGCCGCAATAAAACCAACGGAAATTCTGAGTCAAGATCAGCAGATGGCCGCCCTTCCAGAGGTGGATACAAGGGTAAAAACAAAAGTCGCCCAGGTGGAAATCGTTCTGCTGCCAGTCAAGCAAACGGTAATCGAGCGGGTGGCAATCGTTCCAGAAAGCCCAGGTCTAACGGGCCCAGAGGTTAAATGAAAATCGGCGTCTTTGTTGATGTACAAAACATCTATTACACCACCAGAGACGCCTTTGGTCGCTCCTTTGACTACCGAGCCTTTTGGCAGCACCTGAAAAGTCAAGGCGAGATCATAACGGCTAATGCATATGCCATCAGTAGAAATGTTGATGATCAAAAAAAATTTCAAAGCGCATTAAGACACATTGGATTTGAAGTTAAATTAAAACCTTATATACAACGCAGTGATGGTTCAGCCAAAGGCGATTGGGATGTCGGTATAACCATAGACATATTAGAAGCTGCCAAGGACCTCGACCAAATTGTCTTGTTATCAGGTGATGGTGATTTCGCCATATTACTCAAACACATCATGGAAAAATACGAGGTAAAAACTCATGTCTATGGTGTGACTCAATTAACAGCTGATGCACTCATCAATTCCGCCAACAAGTTTATGCCTATCAATTCCGCTTGGCTGCAAGGCCAATAAACAATCACGCCAACCAATCACCAGGCACTGAACCAAGAAGCAACTTGATACAGATTTAAATGAGCAGTTCAATCAATCCATAGCAGGCCAAGCCTGTGTAAAGGGTGTGATTCAGACAAACTAACTGCACCTTGTGACTGAGCCGTCAGTCTACTTTTGGCCAATAATCCTGAGAAAAAAACGACAGGAATCGATCTTTGGCAGCTGTTCATTTTGGACAAAATAACAACACAATTGAATCATATTTCTTATTTTGGGAAACTTTTCAAAAAGAATTTTTGAAAAGTTTCCCAAAATATTAGATTTAACCCAGCTAAAGTGATATATTTACTGACGAAAAAATAAAGCAACCAAAATCACATAAAAACTTGCTAAATACCTGATAAATATACATTTTGTTTATCAATTATCAACAGGTATTCAAACAGACATGTGAGGTAAGGCATTGAGTTTATTGGTTATTTTATTTTATGCATAGTTTATTTTTTTATATATTTTTCTAAATTATTTGAGTTTTTTATTTTATTGAATTTTCGTTTTTTGTCATTGGGGACTACACATGCCAGCAACACAGTTATCAAATAACATTCAAACTTTCACCCAGGATGAAGCCTATCAAGCAGCCTTGGTGTACTTTCAAGGTGATGATTTAGCCGCTCGTGTCTGGGTTAACAAATATGCATTAAAAGATTCAGAAGGTCATATATATGAAAGCACACCAGATGACATGCACCACAGGCTCGCCGCTGAGATTGCACGCATTGAAAAAAAATACCCGAATCCTTTGTCACAAGCAGATATCTTTGCACTGATTCAAAATTTTAAATACTTGGTGCCTCAAGGTGGCCCCATGACAGGTATTGGAAATCCACATCAAATCGCTTCTCTTTCTAATTGCTTTGTCATTGGCAATGAAGGCGACTCTGATTCTTATGGTGGAATCATGAAAATAGATCAGGAACAAGTTCAATTGATGAAACGTCGAGGCGGTGTAGGTCATGACCTATCTCATGTACGCCCTCGTGGTTCAGCAGTTAAGAATTCTGCGCTGACCTCTACTGGCATCGTTCCATTTATGGAACGATATTCGAATTCTACCCGCGAAGTTGCACAAGACGGACGTCGCGGTGCGTTGATGTTATCAGTATCTATAAATCACCCAGATGCTGAAGATTTTATCGATGCCAAAATGGAACAAGGTAAAGTAACTGGTGCCAATGTGTCTGTGCGCATAGATGATGAATTCATGCAAGCGGTCACCAGCAATAAGGACTATCAGCAAAAATATCCCATATTCAGTGACAACCCCCAATTTTCACGAGACATCAATGCCAAAAAACTGTGGAAAAAAATCATTCATAACGCTTGGCAATCAGCTGAACCCGGCATCCTATTTTGGGACACCATTACTCGAGAATCAGTGCCTGATTGTTATGCGGACTTAGGTTACAAAACAGTTTCCACCAACCCCTGTGGCGAAATTCCATTGTGTCCTTATGATTCATGCCGATTGTTGGCCATCAATCTGTTTTCATATGTTGATCAACCATTCACTGAACAAGCTAAATTTAACCACGCCTTATTCAATGACCATGTAGCCAAAGCCCAAAGAATAATGGATGACATCATCGATTTGGAATTAGAAAAGGTGGACCAGATCCTCAGCAAAATTGATGCTGACCCTGAATGCGATGAAGTGAAGCGAATTGAGAAAAACTTGTGGCAAAATATTCGCAGTAAAGCCGAAGAAGGCCGAAGAACGGGTATTGGTATCACTGCAGAAGGAGACATGTTAGCTGCATTAGGTATTCGATATGGCAGTCAAGAAGGCAATGATTTCTCTGAAGCCATACATAAAAGCATTGCAGTTGAAACTTATCGTGCTTCTGTCGATATGGCTAAAGAAAGAGGAGCATTTGGCATCTACGACAGTGCAAGAGAAGAAAACAACCCCTTCATTCAAAGGTTGAAAAAAGCCGATCCCAAAATGTATGCTGACATGGTTAAACATGGCCGTCGAAACATCGCCTTATTAACCATTGCACCAACTGGCACAACCAGTTTAATGACTCAAACCACATCTGGGATTGAGCCGGTGTTTCTGCCTGTTTATAAGCGCAGACGCAAAGTAAATCCGAATGATAAAGATGCCAGGGTCGATTTTGTTGATGAAGTGGGCGATTCTTGGGAAGAATACACAGTTTTTCACCACCGTTTCAAACAATGGATGGAAGTTAACGGTTTCGATACCGAAAAAAACTACAAGGAAAAAGAACTGAAAACACTGATGAAAAAATCACCTTATCATCAAGCCACCTCTAATGATGTGGATTGGCTGAGTAAAGTACGTATGCAAGGAGCTGTACAAAAATGGGTGGATCACAGCATCAGCGTAACCATCAATCTGCCTGAAGATGTCAATGAAAAATTGGTTGGTAAATTGTATATGGAAGCCTGGAAAGTCGGCTGTAAAGGCGTGACTGTTTATCGTGATGGTTCACGTTCTGGCGTCTTGATTTCGAATGAGGAAAAAACCGATGAATTGGTTGATTTCCCAACTAAACGCCCTGAAGTATTGGATGCTGAAGTGGTACGGTTTCATAACAACAAAGAAAAATGGATTGCCTTTGTTGGTACCATAAATGGCAAACCATTTGAAATTTTCACTGGCTTAGCTGACGATGAAGACGGTATTTTTCTACCAAGATCGGTTGAAACTGGCTTAATTATAAAAAGTTTTATGGACGATGGTACATCGCGTTACGATTTTCAATTCTGTAACAAACGTGGGTACAAAACCACAGTCGAAGGCTTGTCTCATAAATTCAACCCTGAATTTTGGAACTATGCCAAACTGATTTCCAGCACCTTAAGACATGGTATGCCAATAGAAAAAGTGGTGGAACTAATTAACAGCTTACAATTAGACAGTGAATCTATTAACACATGGAAAAATGGCGTCACAAGGGCTTTAAAAAAATACATCGAAGATGGCACCAAAGTAAGCAAAGGTACTTGTGATAATTGCCAATCAACTGAATTAATTTATCAAGAAGGCTGCCTGACCTGTAAGAGTTGTGGGTCATCTAAATGTGGCTAATTGAAACTTCAAAACTATGACAATAAAGCACCTCAATGAGGTGCTTTTTTAAATTCAACATTTTACATGTCATGCATCACTATTGCGCTCATTTAACGGGCTGCGTTTAGGCTACAGTTCTAAGCAGTTTAGTCCAGTGGTATTGATAAAAAGGACTGTCTTATCAGAACCATATATTTTGTTGGTGGACTTTGGGCCAGTATAATTCTGGTGATGCTGGTTTTGGTTTAAATGGTAAAGAGTCAGCTGAAGTCAATCTAACTGATGGGCTACTTATTTAGATCAATCAGTAACCCATCAAGAACATTACGTACCCTATTTATTCCATGTATAAGGTACAAATTCTAAAGCTGTTAAACTTCACCAATACATTGAGTAGCAAATTCATACAACATGGGTACAATAACTATATTGTAAAAAGCTTTAACATTTGGGCTGCCCATTTCTCTTAACCGATCTAATTCTGCAAATGCACTACTGATGGCATTGGCAAGATTCCGACATGCCTGGGTGTTATAACTTTTAATCCCAAAAGATTCAATCAATGTGAAGTACTTGTCATATTCTTGAAATTCTTTCAGCTGTTTTTGTGATTCATTTAAACTGAGTAATTCCTCAAACACCAAGTCACTGAAAAAGACCTCACTTTTTGTCAACGAAGTTGATTCACCTAACTTCAACTCATCATAACGGTGATCACCTAATAAAACACCTTGACCATGAGAAAAAATGAACTGGCCTGATTGTGTGGTAATAATAAGCTCTATACTTGGCTGACCGGTCATCGTGCTTTTATTGACTGATGAAACAATACTGACGAAATCAGTAGTTTTTTCTGACTTAAAATACTGATGAATTCTGAGTTGACTCTTATCTTGTGTGATAACTAGTTCATTCTGAAACTGATTGCCACCAACAACTTCAGATACATTATTGTCAGCAAAAACATTGAAGGCTACCATCAGTAAAAGGAATTTAATTTTATTCATAATTTATTCTCTATTTAATTGATTAACTGTTTATTTAAGTGTTGATTAATTGCTAATCAACGAGACAAATTATAAAAACATAGAAAAAAATCAGTGACAAAACTAAGGACGTAAACATCAACATCTAGGACTAATTAATAGTCATGTGATTACAGATGTAGCAGGAAGAAAGCAATAATAAAACATAACAAAGCCAGCAATGAACCGACAAATGGAATGACAAACCAATACCGTTTTGCCAAGATGGCATAGCTTAAGGCCATCAATGCTGGTAGCAACGTTAACCAAACACTTAGTTGTAATATGTGAAGATGATGCAGTGATATTGGGATGTATATCAACGGAATCCATAATACGCCAATTGAGTGGCTATAATTAAATCCCTGCCAAGCTTTCCACATGCTTGTATCTTTGCTAATCACAGGAGATGTTTGTTGCATGGCTTGGGTGACATTTTCATCGAATGCATGAAATTTATAAGTGGACATGACATAGATAAAATGAACCAGTCCCAACAAGCCGACTATTAAACACCCCGTAATCATAGATATCTGCGCGATCATACAACCTCCCCCATTGATATTATTGAATCATTTTGTTGCTTATTCGCACCGTCATTCTTGGCTGTTTTATTCACGTATTTATACTTGAACAACTCCTTTATGATGTCTGCTTCATCCTTCTGCTTTAAGGCCCTTTCTCTAACCGCCAGAAACAATGGCAAGGTCAAAGCCAGCCCCAAAGTAAAACTCATCAATACATAAAAAGTTGACCCTTTTATCTTTTGACGTTTGGCCTCAAAAATCACCCAAATCGAAAAAACCAGAGCAGTTATATAAAAGTCAATGGCCATGGCTGAACTTACTGAACTTCCCAGGAGTCCTTGCAAATATAGGCTTATCTGCATGCCTTCAGCCTGTGAAAAAAAATCAAATTTGTAAAACAACAGGCTCACAAAACCAGCCACAGCAAGTGCAAGGTAAACCAAAAACAGTGATTTTCTATACATCATATTTACTCCAATCATTTAAATTGTTGGTGGGTCATCTTGCCAATAAAAACCGGTTTATATTCAATGATTTCAAATTCACGGATCTGCGCCATGTCTTGCCACATCATGGCATGCCCTTTGGTGTGTTTGAATAAACTGACTCTTCGTTTGAATTTTTGTGCCTCTTCTTCAGTTGCAGGTCTTAACTTACCCAGCTTCACCAACAATCGCATGGCTGGTGGTTGCTTGAATTGTCCTTTGAGTAGAGCTTTTAGCCAAAACCACTTGCCATCATTTACTGCCATTATGGAAGCATACTCACATTGTTCGGTATTTAATGGAATGTTTCTGGTAAATTTTTGAAAAAACCAACCTGATGTATGATCTGTTAAAACTACACTGCCAATAGGCGAGACATGGGGTATTCCATCTGGGCTAACCGTAGCCACCGAACAAAAAATTGCTTGTGAATATAGCGGCTTTATTTTCTGCTTAAACAGAGTTTGATCTACTTTCATTTCATCTACCTGATATTTTAAAAAACCATAAACATACCTTGAGGTATGTTGGGCGCTAATGTAACATACCTTTTGGTATGCTGCAAATGATTTCGTCTTTTTTGAATCAATTGTTGATAAGTAAACAACAGCGTTTTGCAAAAATAAGTTGGTTTCTAAATGGGTATAATTCTGCAAAATTCTTATTTGTGCGCTTATTAAATCAGCCTCAACAAATTAACTAGGCCAGTAAGGGCTGAATATGAATGGTTTAACTACAATGATAATTCGATATGGTATGCAAAATTAATATCGACTGAGCTTATTGATAAATTTAACGTGAATGAAAATGGATGATAACAACAGCCAATTGGCTTGGCTTAAAATGGGTATTCAAACTCTAGATACCAACGGTTGGCGCGCCTTGAAAATTAACGACCTGTGCCAACAGCTCAAGGTGACCAAAGGCAGTTTTTATCATTGGTTTAAGTCTAAACGAGATTATGATTTGCAGGTTTTGAAATACTGGAAAGAACGGTTTACCCAAGGTTTTATCGAACAAGCAGAACACGGCAATACCAGTCAAGAAAAACTATCCTTATTAGGCAGACAGTGTATTGACGGCGCCATCATGGGCAACCGTTTGGAATTTGAAATCAATGCCTGGTCTTTTCAAGATGATGAAATCAAAGCATTTGTGACTTCTGTCTATGAACAAAGACATCAATACTTAATATCACTGTTGAAAGATATTTATGATGATCCCATTGAAGTCAAAAAACATGGATTGATTCTGTACTCATTGGTGGTGGGCATTGACTTCTTTTATCGCCAATTAACTCAAGCAGAATTAGAATTAATATTCTCAGATTATTTGAATGATTAAAACCCGACTGTCTGATCTCATCACTTCTTCTTAATCGCCATCAGAATACCTTGTTTGATGAAACTAAATCGATCTTTATGAATCGCTCTGCCTAGAGTGCGTAACATCTTACCTCTGGATCTCAATTTACTTTGTGTGTGTGCTTTGGCATCCAAGGAGCTGAATTGCTTAGCCAATTGTAAAACGATGGTATTCAATTCTTCTTTAGCTACCACTTGGTCAAGAAACCCTGCATCTATGGCCGATTCCGGTTGAAATAACTCTGCCAGTAATACTGCCCGATCATAATGCGAAGGATTTATACGTTGTCGACATATTTCTATCGCAGAATAAGGCATAGTCAATCCAATTTGTACTTCATTGGCCATGATTTTAAACTCACCATCTACACCAATGCGATAATCACCTGACAACAACAAAAATGAACCCATAGCAATGGCATGACCATTGCAGGCGATAATTACAGGTCTAGGAAATGACAACAAGCGTTTGGATAATTTAAATCCTCCCATTAACATCTTTAAGGTTTCCTTCGCACTTGATTTGAATACTTTCAAATCAAATCCGGCACTGAAAACATCTTGTCTACCGGTTAATACCACCACTGCACCTGCTGCTTCTGCCTCATCAAGAGCCTGATTTAATTGTACAATCATGGCAGGTGAAATGACGTTGTTTTTGCCATCGTCCATCATGATCCAAGCAATGTTGTTATCAATTTGAGAATGGACCAATTTATTCGTTTTTACATTCATACTATAGGTGGCACTATTCAAAAATAATCAGCATACCACAAGGTGCTGCTATAAGCTTATTGACCTTTAAATTGTTATCATTCGAAACCATCTCTAAAAATCAAATCTGACGCGTAATAAATTAGATGGACATTGGGTTCAGCCACCACAATCATCTGATTGAAGTCATGATTGAAAGTAAAGCCTTCTACCTGAATCTGTGGCAGGTCAATTTGGCCTAGTAAATGACCAGCTAAATTAATCTCACTGATGTTATGCGCAAGGTGAGACATCAACAACAAATGTCCTGACAGTTCGTTGAAATAACAACTTGAGAGGTCTGCACCAGCGCCTAATAAATCGCTTAATTGAGCATATGATAAAGTTTCAGACACCACCAATGAACCATCTTTAAAGCTGAGATCATCGTTGTGAGCAGGCCGATCAAAACTCAGAACTTGCATTTGAGGATCTTCAATACACACATAAAATTTTTCATTAAAAGGGTCAAAGGCTACACCTTCACCCGCATCGCCACCAGCAGTATTCGCATAGGTCAACCATTGCACATCAACTTGATCAAGTCGCAAGTTATGTGTTCCGATTGGTGATTGCACAATGACCACTGAACCTTCAGAACCACCTTCTTCTACCAATGCATATTCATAGTATTTTTCATTGACCCCCAGAAACAGGATGTCTTCACAATCACCACATGCCAATGACCCACAAAACAATTCATTCAATTGTGCATCAAATCGACAGTATTGATTTTGATGCACAGTGATGTATTCATTGGCTATCCAATTAAATGTAATGCCTGAGAGGTTGGCTACCGTTGATAATGGTGAAGTGGTAGTGGGGTTTTGATAGTTTTCAATAAAAGAAGGTGCCAGATTCACATGAGTGCGGTCATGAACATTTGTCAGCACCATTGAACCGAAAAGTCCGATCAGTGTCAGGGCTATATCCATCTTTTTACCAGTCATAACAGAACAATACTCGTGTAGTAACCAGGCTTACTCAAAACCATCAATGAAAATAATATCAGGATCAGCCGTAAAAAATCTCACATCAACACGCTTGATGTTACCTTGGTTATCAGACACTTCTGCCAACAGATGACGTTCATTTTGATTGACTGGTAAAGCGACATCCAAGGCAATTTGATAAATACCTGTGCTGGTATTGACTGCCAGATCACTGAGCTCAGTATGGGCTGGGCGGCCATTTACCACAAAATCAGCTTGTATGGATAAAGTTGACAAATCAATGCCAGAGTTGGCATCGGATAAACCAAAACGCAACACATTGACCGGATTCACATTAAAATTCGGACGGGGCAAACTGATGGTTAATGTAGGTTTTAAATCATCCAAAAACCAACCCAAACCTGGGTTACCCCTGATCACCGAAAGGTCAATCGGCGCACCCAAATCAATCCATCGAGCTACAGTCATTTTCTCTGTCATGCTCAAAGTTAACATACCGCCGGCTGGGTGTGCTGTACTGGGTACAAAGTCTAAGTCAGCATCATTGGTATTGGCCCCAACAGGCAAAGAGCTGGCATCACCAGGTGTGGATTCTGTGGGGTGATCTGAATTACTCCATCCATCCAGGCGCTCACCGAATAACTTCCATGTCAACAAACTGCGGCGACTTTGAAATTTACGTATGTAGCGGCTGGCATTGGTTTGTCGCCAAGTTCCATTGGTAATGACCGGTGGGTATCCAAATTCTGCGCCTTCATCTCTGGCTAATCGACGGTAATCACCTGGCAAGTCATCATCCAAAGTTAAGTTAGACAGATCCAATTGACCTGCCATTTGGACATCATTGTGACAACTGACACAGTGGTTCTGTAACAAAGGCCTGATATCTTGAAAAAACTCGACATCAACAACATTTTGT
>JBPOFV010000052.1:0-10515 GCA_051252335.1 Marinicella sp.
GAATTAACCACCATGGTTAAAGATTATGCCAGCCCCAGATACCAGGAAGGTTATGAGAAAGGGGTACATGATCATGATGCGGCCAAGATTTTAAAACAACTGTTGGATGCCTACAGTCAGGCACCCCTGTTGATGTTTGATCCATCGGCACGAGCCATTGCGACCTATTACTGGATCAGTCAACAAGACCAAGCCAAACGAAGTTATTTCAAAGAACAAGTACAAACCGCACATAAGATTACCACTGCTTTTGGCAGTCGTGACATGAACCAAAATTTATTGCTTGCTATCAAGGATGACATGCACGCTTACTATGAACCAACGGGTGCTGCTTTTAGCGAACAGCAGTTGTCACAAGCCGCTGCGTTTATGTTCGATTACTTAACTGTTGATGTTGAAGCACAAAAGTTTCAAACCTCGTCACATGCAGTGACACTGGTGGCCCAACTCAAAGCACACTTGGAATCGAAATCTGAATACAAAAAGTTTCAGCAACAAATCAAAGGGTTGTCTGGCTCGTTCAATTCACAATGGCAACTAATCGGTTATTGGCTGAAAGGGTTAATCCACAGCAACAACAACTCAATTCTGCTGCAGCGTTATGTCAATGAAGCAATTGTGTTGATGTTATGTGATGATAACAAGTGGTTTGATTCATCAGCCATTTCATTGAGTTGTGAAGTTGATCAATTATTAGGTGATCATCCCAACATCAAGGATCGGAAACTTTCTTTTGAGTTTGATGAATTTGTGGAAAGATTAAGCCTCTATGATTCGGTTATTAAGCCTCAATTCCAGTCTTATCGGTCAGTTAAACAGCATTTGATGCAACAACAAAAAGCTCAAATGGCCCTAGAAACTTTCAAAGCACGTCCTTTATCGTCTTTTGTCAGGAATCAATTAATCAATAACTCCTATTTGCCCATCATTGGTGATAATTTAGCCAAACAAATGGGCGCCTTGGGTCAAGATAAACGCAGTGACTTGATGGGATTATTATTGCTGATATCACCACCTGGGTACGGTAAAACCACTTTGATGGAATACACCGCCAACCGACTGGGCTTGAATTTCATGAAGATCAACTGTCCTTCCTTAGGGCATGAAGTGAAATCCTTGGATCCGGCCAACGCTCCAAATGCCACCGCCAAACAAGAATTGGACAAGCTCAACTTGGCCTTGGAAATGGGTAACAATGTGATGTTGTATCTGGATGATATTCAACACACCCATCCAGAGTTTTTACAAAAATTCATCTCTTTGTGTGATGGTACCCGAAAAATAGAAGGTGTTTGGAAAGACCAAAGTAAAACCTATGACATGCGTGGTAAAAAGTTTTGTGTGATCATGGCTGGTAATCCATACACTGAATCAGGTGAAGTATTCAGAGTGCCTGACATGCTGGCAAACCGAGCAGATGTCTATAATCTAGGTGATGTCTTAAGCGGCCAAGAAGATGTGTTCGCCATGAGTTATATTGAAAACTCATTGACCTCAAGTCCTGTGTTGGCACCCTTGGCATTGCGTGATTTGAATGATTTATATCTGTTAATGGATATGGCACATGGCAAAGAAATAGCCACTGCAGATTTGAGTCACAGTTACGCAACCAGTGAAATCAATGAAATAACTACGGTGCTAAAGAGCCTGTTTAAAGTTCAAGACGTGATACTGAAAGTGAACCAAGAATACATCCGATCAGCTGCCATGGATGATCGATACCGTGAAGAACCACCATTCAAGCTACAAGGCAGTTACAGGAACATGAATAAATTGGCCGAAAAAGTGGTCGCTGTGATGGATGAAGCAGAACTACAGTTGTTACTGGATGACCATTATGTAGGAGAAGCTCAGCTGTTAACCACCGGAGCAGAAGAAAATTTATTAAAGCTGAAGGAACTCAGAGGTACCTTGAGCGAGGCTGAAGCCACGCGATGGCAAGAAATTAAAAAAGAATTCAAGATCAGAAATGCATTGGCAGGTGATGACGCCGATGGTGCCACCAAAATAGCCAGTCAGTTAGCCGCCTTGAAAAATTCATTGGGTGAAATGGGGGCGGCCATCAGCAGTGGGCATACTGACAGTAACAAACAATCAGCAGCAAGTTTGAAACTGATTGCTAAACAAATGATCGATGCCATCAACCAGCTTAAGCTAGAAGTCAGCGTGATCAATGAGCCACTACCTGGGTTGGACGAATCTTTGGCTTCCTTGTCTGAAACACTGGAAACTTCTTTCGTACCCATCATCATGACCATGAATAAAAAGCTCAGCATCAATTCAGATGTGTTGGAAAAGGTCACTGATCTGAGTAAGAAAATCCAGAGCCTGAGCCAAAGAAAAACGGCCAGAACTGTTACCCAAGCCAGTAGCTCAGGCAGTCATGTCACCAAGAAGAAGGTGGCTAAGAAGAAGGTGGCTAAGAAAAAGATGGCCAAGAAAGTGACAAAAAAGAAGATAAGTAAAAAGCCAACATCTGAGACCTGAGAATGCAGTGGTGACAAGTAGATAAAGTAAAAGAATCACTTATAAAGATAGAAGCCTCTGTGTGTGATGATTGGAATATGAATCAAAATCAAAGGAAAAATATGATGACTAAACTAAAAATATACATATTTATAGCCATCCATGGACTATGGTTTAGTTGTATGCCCGCTTATGCTGGCGCAACCTTAAAGTGTGAAGAAAACATAACTGTAACAAACAACATGGACAGCGGGCCAGGATCATTCAGAGCAGCCGTATCAAATTTATGTGCCAACGGGGCAATATATTTTGATAATAATTATCTGATCACAGTTGACTCTACAATTATGATAGATACAGATATTTTAATAATTGATGGCGTTGGTGGTCAAATATTTGAAAGTTCTGGATCACATGCTGTGTTTGAAGTTTCTGAAGATACTTTACGGGTCCAAATGCATGAAGTGACTATTCAAAACAGCATAACAACAACTGGAGCCATCATTAATCGTGGTTTTTTATCAATAATTGATAGTTACTTCAATAATAACCAAAATACCAGTGAAACAGGTGGTGGTGCAATAACCAATTTGGGTGATTTAAATATTTCTAGGGTATCATTTTATCGAAATAATGCAGCTCAAGGTGGTGCGGTACACAGTTCTGTAGGTGGATTATTTGTTTCCAATTCTACTTTTTATGAAAATGGAAATCTGCATACAGAACAAGGCGGTGCTATATACAACGGTGCACAAATGGAATTGATCAATGTCACCATTGCAAACTCTGGAAATGGCACAATGGTTGAGGGAAACAGTTTGTACAATACATTTGATGGGGATTTTGTCAGACTGGTCAATACAGTAATAACAAACATCAATTCATCTACCTCAGAATGTTTTACAGTAGATGAAATTGAATTCCCAGATGGGAATTACAGTTTAATAAACGATGGTTCTTGTAACTCACCTCTTACAGGTGACCCATTAATAGGTTCTTGGGACAATTTTGGTGGTTATGGGCCAACCTTAGAAGTCATGGCTAATTCCCCATTGATTAATGCAGGAGCCTATCATTTTTGTATTCCTCCTCAGTATATTGTAGACCAGCTTCTGAATCCAAGAATAGCAGGAACTAATTGTGACATTGGAGCCGTTGAATTCATAGATGAAACGTTTCCTCAGGTGTCCGCAGTCAAAGTATCTGACCAACCACTCCAATTTTGTGACAATGTTAAGGATGAAATAAGTCAGTTATCAGTCACATTCAGTGAACCTGTGCTAAATGCAGAAGATCAAGCTAATTATCAGCTGTTGCATGCTGGTGATGATCAAAGGTTTCTCACTGCTGACGATTTTTATATAGACGTCATCAGTGCAGTTTCAGACAGTGTTAGACCCATGCCAACTATAACACTTCAAACTTCTGCGGTTATTCCGAACGGTTTATTAAGACTGTTTGTCGACAGTGAAATTGTCGATGAATTCCAGCATGAGCTATATGCTGGTGATGACTACCAGCACCCATTTAGAGTAGACGTGGGGAATGTATTTATAGGTGGCCATATTGATGATTGTGTGGGGCAGGATCCGTTGAGTCATTGGACAATCAATGCCAGTAATGCAGTCTCTTTGGGACCAGACAAAGATGGTTCAAATGCATCATTTTCGTTGTTAACGGAAATCAATAACAGCGATGATTTGATACTTAGTCAATGTGTAGAACTGAATGAAAATGTTACTCTGGCTATGTCACTTTGGATGCGAGACTTATTGTTAACAGGAGAGAATCAACAAGCCACAAACAGTACTTCCGGGGTATCTTTCAGTTTAACCATGTCATGTGCTTTGATGGATGATACATCTTGTTCAGGAAATCAGCTGGATCTCGTTGAAATTCAAGACAGTATTCCAACCAGCGTACATGAGTGGCGACTCATTGACGCGGATCTTGGTTTATCTGATCCATCGATACTTTCAGCTCAATGTGGCTTGAACATCATTGCGGATCAAGCTGCTGACAGCAGAATTGAAATAGATGCCTTGCGTTTAACAGCCATACCTGATTTGATTTTTAGTAACAGTTTTGAGACTCAATAGAATAACAATCCACATTGAGTACTGTTGATCAAAACTGCCACTTAAGCCCAGCATAAAAAGCGCGACCTTCGCCGCTGTAGAAGTAATTGCCATCGGTACCGCCTGCGTCAGGAATAGGCAAGGAGGTGCTGATGTAAGTTTGGTTGTTGAGGTTTTTGGCATCCAGATAGAATTCAAATCCATTGGGGCTGGCGTATGAGACAGATAACCCAGCTAACAAATAATTGTCAGTGCGGTAGCTGTTGGCCAAGTCAATGTAATAAGCAGTGGGGACCCATTCAATATTGGGGCTGATTTTCCAACCTGTTGGATGCTGATAGGTAATTTGAGATTGAATGTAATGCTCTGGGATGCCGGGAATGTGGTTGTTTCCATAGACTTCATCATTGTCTAAATTGAATTGATTCCATTGATAACTGCTGGCCCAGATCAATTGATCAGAGTCAGTAAGCAAAGATTGCGTTAATTGCCATTGGATTCCACTTTCCAGCCCCCAATGAATGGAGTGATTGGCATTGGTGGTTCGAGTGGCACCATCTGGGAACCGAAATCGAATGAATTCATTGTCCAGTTGACTGTAATAGGCCGCCACATCCCAACTAAGTGTCCCAGTGAAGCCACGTGTACCAATTTCAAAAGTATCGGCACTTTGGGCTTTGATCGGTGAGTTGATGCCTGGTTGGTTGCCATTGTTCAGTTCAGCGAAACTGGGGGCTTCAAAACTGCGGCTGAGGTTAGAAAACCATTGGATGTTGTCTTGTTGTTGGTACATCAGACCCATGCGTGGGTTAAGCTGTTGGTAATTGCGATCACTGGTTATGAGAGTGGGCGCAAGCTCATGGATATTGCGTTCAGCGTATACACCTTGGAGCCCAAGGGTGGCAGTTAATTTATCATTGAACAAGTCATTTAAAACAGGCTGTTGTCTTAGCCAAGTCAGGGTGGTAGTTTGTGCATCCATGTCCCTGTACAAACGCTCTGCACCAGGTTGCCCCGCTTCATTTTCACGTCGCAGCTCTTCTTGTGATCCTGATTGGCTCTGTAGATTGACTTGATTAAATCCATGGCTCCAGTTGAAACTGATGCCAGCATCATCTGAATCTCTGTTGATGTATGTAAAAACTGGATTATCTAGCTTTTTAGTAGCGAAAAAGGCTGTGGCTGTGATCTGCTGGCCTTCGCTGAATTGATGATTAAAATGATAAGACAAACGGCTTAAAATCAGGTCTCGATGGAAGTTACCATTCAAGTTGAAGCCACGTGATTGTTGCGGATCAGCATATAACAGTTCTTTGGATAAACTGCTGGGCAGTTCAGCATAGGTGTTCAAATGATAGAAGTTCATTTTATGGCTTGTTGTCTCATTTTGCCCAAACAGGTATTGCAAATCTAAGCGATGACTGCGCTGTTGGTTTTGTACTCGAAATCCGTCTTGCTTGAAATAACTGGTACGAAGGCGAAATAGGTGCTGGCCCGTGCTGTTCAGGTCTTGGGTCAACGAGATCATGGCTTGTTGGGTGTTAAAACTGCCAGAGGTTAAACGCAAGGTGGTCGGATCTTGGCTGGATGGGATTGTTGTGCCAAAATTAATCGCACCACCTAATGAAGTGCTGCCATGTCCCATGCCGTTGGCACCTCGATAAACTGTGAGATAGTCGGTTAACCAAGGATCAATGGCTTGAAAGTCAAAGGCACCATCAGCTGTATTCAATGGAATACCATCTTGGAATAGTTGTAAGCCACCACCTTGGAATTGACGTCCCAATCCTGAGCCTCGAATCGAAACACGTGCACTTTCTGCACCATTGCGTTGTTGCACAAATACACCAGGAACAAAGTCTAACAAGTCTTTGATGTTAACGGCTCGTTGATTTTGCCATGCATCTTGATCGATGATGGTGGCGCCACCGGCTGTTTTGTTGATGGTTATCGCTTCAGCTTGCAATGGTTTAGGCAATGACTGTACATCACTGCTAACCACCATCAAGGGTTGAACTTGAATGTCGTTTTCTTGTTCATCGACTTGCTCAGCAGGCAACTCAATTTGTTGTGCCCATGATGTGAAGCTGATGCCAATTAACATCAGCTTCATCACCGAATTTTGTTTCATTTTGTGGGGCTAGGCGATATCTTCAGAATTCGACCTTTAGGGTGATCTGTGGCCACATAAATATGTCCATCAGGGCCTTGTTCAATGGCTCGGATGCGTTCTTTTTGGTCCTTTAACAGGCGTTCTTCAACAACCACAAGGTTATTTTCGTCGAGTTTAATGCGATTCAAATGCATCAGTTTCAATGCACCAGTAAAAACATCACCTTGCCAATGAGGGAAAGCCTCACCTGAATAAATTAACATGCCGGATGTAGCGATTGAAGGGTCCCAGTAATGAACCGGTTGTTCCATACCTTCCATGGTAGTTTTGTCAGTAATTGGTGTGCCATTATAATTGATACCAAAGGTAATCACAGGCCAACCATAATTTTTTCCGGCTTGGATTAAATTAACTTCATCTCCACCTTTGGGCCCATGTTCATTGCCCCAAAGTTCACCTGTGACTGGGTGTAGGAACGCACCTTGAATGTTGCGATGACCATAACTGTATATATCTGGCAAGACGCCATCAGTGCCGATAAAAGGATTATCCTGTGCTGGCTTACCGTCGGTGTCGATACGTACCACTTTGCCAAAATGCGTGCTTAAATCCTGAACTTCATCTTTGCCATAATTACGATCACCTAAGGTAACAAAAAGATGACCAGAACGATCAAAAACCAGACGTGAACCATAATGATAACCCGCTTTGCGATTGTGTGCTTGTTGCCAAATTTGTTTAACTTCTTGTAATCCGCCTTCAGTCAATATGGCTTTTGCAACTGCAGTTCTAGATAAGTCTCCGTCTTCTTTTTTAGCATATGAAAAATAAATCATGTTGTTTTCACTGAATGCCGGATCTAAAACCACATCGAGCAAACCACCTTGACCTTTGGTTTCTACCTCCAGCATACCGGTCAGTGGTTGTGAGACTGATCCGTTGGTATCTACAATCCGTAAATTGCCGGCTTTTTCAGTCACCAGTAAACGGCCATCAGGTAAAAATGTCATGCCCCAAGGTTTTTCGATCCCATCGGCATAAGTTGTCACTTTAATACTATGGCTGTCCGCGGTTTTCTGGCCATCAGCAAAGACTGTTGGAAAGAAAGCCACAGTCATCAGAATTGAAACTAAGATTTTGTTCATTGTCATCCCAAGTAATATATTGCCCAATTATTTTAATCCACAACAGTGAAGATATTGTGGAATTATTCAGATAATCGTATAAAAACAAGAAATTCAATACCTATGGCTGATGAATTAAACTTGTCTTTACCTGTAAAATCTATGGATACCGCATTTGTATAGTTAGTTTCACAGTTATTATCGCTACCAGGAAAATTATTGATGAAAGAAGCCATTGAAGAAATAAAATCTGCAGCAAAAGTTAAGATGAATTTTTGGCATAATATTAAAAGCAGATGGGTTAAAGCTTTAATTGTTGTTCTGTTTTTGTCCTTGATTGCTTTAAAAGTGTTCACTACCGTACTTACCTTTGATTGGCTGTCCAGTTTGTTTTGAATCAATATTTATGTTTTAAATAAAGCAATAAAACTTTTCGATGCAAACTAAAAATTAACTGTGATTAGTTTTTGTAATTCCACGAACCCCTTTTCATTTGTGGTACCCATCGGTTTGGGCTCGTAAATTAATGTAACAGAGTTGATTGGTGTTAGAATAATTGCTTTTATTAATTTGAGTTCAAGCCCATGCGACTGCTTATATCTATATTATTGCTTCAATATAGCCTCTTGATCAATGCTGAAATCATTCATCTGACCAACATCAAAGGCTATTCACACGATGGCAAACAGTTACATCACTTACAATCGCTGATGTTTGATACAGAATCCGGGATCGTACTGGATCCTGCTGTGATTAAAGATGCAAATATTAAAACCATTGATGGTCAGGGAAAAATGATATTACCTGGTTTGCACGATGCCCATGGTCATATATTGAACTATGGACTGTCTAGATTATTAGTCAATGTACAAGGCATCAAATCATTACAAGCAACTTTGGATACCACCCGTGAGTATGCCAATAATAATTCAGACTACCCTTGGATATTGGGCCGAGGCTGGAATCATGTGTTATGGGAAGGAAAAGCCTTTCCCAGTCGCTATGATTTAGATCAAATTTCAAAAGATAAACCCATTTGGTTAAGTCGGGTTGACGGTCATGCTGGTTGGGCCAATTCAAAAGCCCTGGAAATCGCTGGGATTAATCGTGAGACTGCGAAGAACGATGACTTAATATTGAAGGACTCAGAAGGCTTGCCAACTGGTATATTAATTGATAATGCCATGCGCAAAATTGGGCGTCATGTACCTGCGATTTCTCATGAGATGAAAGTCAAAGCCATGAACCTGGCATTCAAAGATTTAGCGGCAGCAGGATTGACCTTTATTCATGATGCAGGTATTGGTGAAGACTCATACCAAATATTTGAACAGATGGCTGTCGAAGGCACCTTGCCAATTCGGGTCTATGCGATGTTAGCCAGCAGCAATCCCCAATTTAAATCATTGATTGATAAAGGGCATTTGAATATTGAAAATCATTTGATGATCCGTTCGGTCAAGTTGATGATAGACGGTGCATTGGGTAGTTATGGTGCTATTATGCATGCACCGTATTCAGATAAACCCGAAATGCAGGGAGCCTATGTCCAAACACCTGAACAAATTGAAAAGTTACTCGATTATGTGGTCCAAGCAGATTTTCAGGCCAACATCCATGCCATAGGTGATAAAGGCAATACTGAAGTGATTGATTTATTGGCGCGAGCACAAATGAACTCATCACAACTCAGACACCGAGTTGAACATGCACAAATATTGCGTTTAGAAGACATCGGAAAATTCCAACAGCATGATTTGATTGCATCTATACAACCAACCCATGCCACTTCAGATATGAATATGGCTGAGGATCGGGTTGGTGCAGAACGCATCAAGGGTGCTTATGCATGGCAGAAATTAATTGCCGCAGGCGTGGTGGTGGCAGCTGGTTCAGATTTCCCAGTTGAGCTGATCAACCCATTCCATGGACTACATGCAGCCGTAACGCGACAAGATCAAAACAACCAACCCGAAGGTGGTTGGTACAACCAAGAATCCATGACCGTGGAACAAGCATTTCAAGCCTTTACCATCAATGCAGCTTTTGCAGCACATGCCGAGTCTTTCAGCGGTTCATTAGAAGCAGGCAAACAGGCAGATTTCATCATCGTTGATCAAGATATATTTACCATAAATCCACAAGATATTTGGAAAACCAAAGTGTTGGAAACATGGGTAGGTGGACAACAAATATTTCAACAATAATCAAGTTGAGTCACATTCGTTAGTGGGTTGTACCTAGCAACCTGAGTTAATTATGAAGGGCGTGTTAAGATATAAATTGATACGCCTGATAAAACCAACAGCTGAACCCAGATGATCCACAGGGGGACACTCAATATCCAGCTAAGTACAGGTGTCAATAAAATAACGCCCAAAGCCATGGCCTTGCTTTTTCGGTCTATCCGTCCACCATCTTGCCAATTTTGAATGATTAAGCCCCAACGCGGATGATTAAGTAACCAGGCATGTAATTTGGGTGAAGATTGAGCAAAGGCTGCTGCTGATAATAATATAAAAGGTGTGGTTGGTAACAGGGGCAAGAGGACACCAGCTATACCTATAACTAAACTGATGAGTCCTAAGGCCAGCCAAAATGATCGTCTCATCAGTGTCAGTCTTTAATCGTTGTGTTGGTTATTAATATAATCCAAACGCTGTTGAAAGACTTTTTTTAACTGTCTTTTAGCTATCCATCCTATGAGTTTTCCAATGATCGGAGTGGTGAAGGT
>JBPOFV010000053.1:0-10444 GCA_051252335.1 Marinicella sp.
GACATGATGTTTGGCTTACCTAGCCAAACTTTGCAAGCAGCCAAAGAAGATTTGTTGCAATTGATTGATATGGAGCCTGCTCACATTTCCTACTATCAACTGACCATTGAGGCCAATACTTTATTCGCAGTCAAAACGCCAGAAAATTTACCTGATATGGAGCTCCAACACGACATGTTTTTACAAGGTCAAGAGATCCTGAGCGCACATGGCTACCAACAATATGAAGTATCAGCCTATGCCAAGCCAGACAAACAAAGCGAGCACAATTTGAATTATTGGCAATTTGGTGATTACTTGGGTATTGGTGCGGGTGCTCACAGTAAAATCACCATGGGTCACAATGAGTTAATCCAACGACAAGTTAAACAAAAACACCCACAAATTTATTTAAATACCGCCGCCACTGATAAACGGATAGTAGAAACAAGGATTTTAGATCAAACCACATTGCCTTTTGAGTTTTTGCTGAATCAACTGCGGATTAAACAAGCGTTCACTTGGGAAAAATACACGGCAGTAACCGGACTTGATGCAGGCCCACTCAAACAAACTTTCAATACTGAAATTCCGCCTGAATGGTATGTGATGGATGCAACACAATTAGAACTGACAGAGGTGGGTTTTTTAATGAGTGATGACATATTACAAAAATTTATTTAATTCAGTCTGTTTGATTACAATATTGACATAAACAAGATGTAAAATAAGCCCCAGAATTTAGGAATTAGATCATGCCGAACAGAAGACAATTTGTTAATAAACTACTCAAAATATCAGCCTTATCTGTTGCTACACCGAATCTGGTCAGTGCCAAATCTGGAGACAGCAGTCAAGACATGAGCATCATGCATCTGATGCCTGCTGATAAAAATGGCATCAGACTGCCTTATGGATTCAAATCCAGAGCGGTCGCATCTGCGGGCAATCAAGCAAGCGAAAACTCAAACTACCAGTGGCATGAAGAGCCAGATGGTGGCGCTGTTTATCGAGATTACAGCCGTGAGAATCACAACGGTTGGGTTTATGTATCCAATGAAGAGACCAAGACCGGGGGTGTGGGTGCACTTAAATTTAATGCCGAGGGGAAAGTGATCGATTCATATCGAATTTTAGCTAACACCTTATATAACTGTGCTGGAGGCAAAACACCTTGGAATACATGGTTATCAGGTGAAGAAATCCCTTATGGACTGATGTGGGAATGTGACCCTTATGGAAACAACTTGGCTCAACCTATTCATTGCTTGGGTTCATTTGAGCATGAAGCCTGTGCTGTAGACCCGGTTCATCGCGCAATTTATTTGACCGAAGATGAAAAAGATGGTCGATTTTATCGAACACTGCTACCGAAATACCCCAGCTATGAAGCTGGCCAGCTACAAGTGGCAGAATTGACAGGCAGCCTGGAAACTGGAAATGCAACTTTAACATGGCATGATGTACCATCTCCTAACCCCAAGAAGCCTGAGCTTGAAACTCGGTACCAAGTCAAAGAATCAACTGTCTTTAACGGTGGTGAGGGCATTTGGTTTTTTGCTGGTTATGTGTATTTCTCCACCAAAGGCACCAATCAAATTTGGGCGTTAAACACCGAAACACAAGCCATTAAAGTCATCTATGACTTCAAAACATCTGAGTTTCCTGTGCTTTCAGGTGTAGATAATGTCACTGTTGATAACAATGGCATCATCTATGTTTGTGAAGATGGTGGCAACATGCAAATTGTGATGCTGAGTGAATCGGGTCAAGCTGTCCCCTTGCTTCAAATTGAGAATCAGAAAAAATCTGAAATCTGTGGTGTTGCTTTTACAGACGATGGTAAACGAATGTATTTCAGCTCACAACGCGCGATTTCTACTCGTAACAAGAAAGGCATCACCTATGAGATTACTGGCCCATTTGAACACCTTGGGCAGTTTTTTAATCAATCGTAAAACTCAACCACACCGGTTTTTAAATCATAACAAGCTCCGATGACGTGAAGCTGGCCATCGGCTACTTTGGATTCGATAATTTCTGAGGCACTACTTAATTGTGCCACTGATTTTTGCACATTGGCTTTTACTGCATCTTCAACTCTTACTTGGTTCAAAGAATAATTCAATAACAAAGGTTCAATCGCTGGTTTAACCCTTTTAACGATGGCATTGATGTTAATGGATGTGGGTTCCCCTGGGTTTTTCATCGCATCAATCGTGGCTTCAATGGCACCACAGTTTGAATGCCCCAACACCACAACCAAGGGAGATCCAAACATGGTTACAGCAAATTCCACACTACCAATTTGTGATGGCGCCACAACATTGCCAGCGACACGAATGACAAATAAATCACCCAAGCCTTGATCAAATACCAATTCAGCTGGCACCCGAGAATCTGAGCATCCCAGAATCACAGCAAATGGTTTTTGACGCTGAGCCACAGAAATTCGTTGTGAATTGATTGATTTAATATCCTGATCGGAATGTCCTGCGGCAAATCTTTGGTTGCCTTCTTTTAATTTTTTTAATTCATTGATCATAATTTATCGTTTGCTAAAAAATAATGTTGGGTGCTGTTCTCTCGCACATAACCTAATTTATCATAAAGTTTTTGTGCGGCTGTGTTATCAAGGTCAGTTTCAAGTATCAAGCCTTTGCTGCCTGTGTCCTGTGCCAGGTTTCTGGCCGCTGACATCAGTTTTTCTGCCACCCCTTGCTGTCTGGCTTCGTTGGCAACGAATAAATCGTTCAACACCCAAAGCCGTTGCATACTGACTGAAGAAAAACTCGGAAACAATTGAGTGAATCCTAATAATTGCTTATTTAACTCTGCAACAAATATGATTGATTCGTGGTTTTTCAAGCGCTCAGCTAAAAATGATTTGGCACCATTCAAATCAGAATCTTGTTGGTAAAACTGGCGGTAACCATCAAACAATTCTGCAAGCTGGGAGAGGTCCTTTGTTGAGGCTTTTCTAACATTCATGATTGAACTTCACTTATTTACGACTTATGATGATTATAGTATCAATTTATTAATGCGAGGACATATCCATGAAATTATTTTCAAGCCATAAGGTGCTAGTGACATCGGCTTTGTTGTTAACCAGCTTAAGCCAAGCCAAAGATGAACCCAAAGTAAGTTACAAGAGCACCCAAGTAGGCCCTGGCATTTATATGCTGGCTGGTGAAGGTGGGTTTACAGGTGGCAACCTGGGCTTATTAATCGGTGATGACGGTGTCGTCCTGATTGATGACTCCATGCCCCCTTTTTTGGACATCATGCAAGCGGCCATTAAGGCATTGACCGATCAACCGATAGACTTTTTAATCAACACCCATATTCATGGAGACCATATTGGAAACAACCAGAATCTCAGTGCAACTGGTACGCACATAGTTGCTCATGAAAACCTGCGCCAACGCATGGTTGAACATGGTGTGCAAGGCGCAACAGGGATGATACCTGCAGTAAAGGGCGATCTCCCCGTGATTACATTTTCAGACCAAATGAGTTTCCATTTTAATGACCAACCAGCCACAGTAGTACATGTACCCAAAGCACATACCGATGGTGATGCCATCATACATTTCACTGAAGCCAATGTGATTCATGCTGGCGATGCTTTTTTTAATGGTCTATTTCCATACATAGATATAGATTCGGGCGGATCTGTTGATGGCTACATACATGCACAATTGAAAATGATTAGCATGTCAAATGATGAGACCACCATCATTCCTGGCCATGGCCCCTTGTCGAATAAAAAAGAATTACAAACAGCCGTCGACATGTTGATTGATGCCAAAACCATCATTAATAAACACATCAGTGACGGCCTGGCATTGGAAGATATTCTCAAAGCCAACCCACTACAAAAATACCACGATGATTGGAATTGGGGGTTTATCACCACCGAAAGAATGACCACTCAGCTGTTTAATGATTTATCCAAAGCCTCAAACAAGGCAGCAGATGCTCACGATCACAATCACTGATTAATTTCGCAAGTCAATAAAACCAGTCTTATTGTATAAGGCTGGTTTTTTTATTCCTGTGATAAATGTAATTCTAAAACAACCAAATACCTGGGCGGGCCATCAGCCAACATATGAATAATTTTTATAAACAGGTAGGTCAAACTATGAAAAAGCCTATTCTCATCACTTACAGCGTCATGAGTAGACCCACCAGTCTAATGCAATCCTCATAAGGGCTAGTAAGCCGTCAGTCGTTAGCACTGAGGCTCCAATTGCTTTGTTCTTTAAATGAAGTCAATCAACTTAATGACAAACCACAAAAAAGGGCATTCAAAGAATGCCCTTAATATCATTGATTGATCGTGATAATTATTCTGGAGCTTGACAGCCAGTAATTCTCACATTATCAATTGACCAACCTTCATCTCTTCCAACTGAGTTATCAGAAGTCATGCGGAAGGCATACTGTACATCTGATCCATTGTTGTTATCTGCATTCACATTAAATACAGTAGCAGCTCTTGGATCACCACACCATGCATCAACACCTGATGGCAATGGATGTCCGAATCCACCTGAAGTAGGTCCGTCATAATCATCATTAATGATGTCAGCATTGGTAACTTGAGTAAACGCACCGCCATCGACTGCCACTTCTAACAAAGCAGAATCATAACAACCAGGTGCATTTGATTCAATGGTTTGGGTGTTCCAGAAACGCAATGTTAATGGACCAACACCTGATGGTAATGACATAACTGGTGAAAGCAATGAAGTGTCGTTCACTTCTGGTAAATCAACAGCTTGGAACGCAGAACTACCTGCATCACCGGTTGCTGTTAATGCCCAGTTTGTAGGGCCTTGCGCCGTATCAACTGTCCAGCCTTGTGCATTTGCTTCGCCGCCTACATAACCAGGTCCATTTTCGAAACCATGGCCCCAGATTACATCTGATGGGATATCAAATGTGTAGTTGTAAATGTCGTATTGAGTGAACCCAATCGGACAATCACCAGGAGCAACTGTGGTGGTGAACATTGAAACTGAACTGACTGTATCACCACAAACACTTTGTGCTGTAACACGCCAGTAATGATCAGTGCTGGTAGCTAAATCACTGGTGGCACTGTAAGTGGTATCAGTGACAACTTGAGAAAGCACAATATTAGAAAACAGATCATCTGTAGCAACTTCCAGTAAATAACTGGCTGCATTGGCATCAGCACTCCAAGTGAATGTTGGTTGTGCAGGCACATTGGTTGCAGCATCAACCGGCGCAGTCAAAGTTGCACTTGATGGAATGGTATCAAATATATTCAACTCCAGATCAAGTGAACGACTCTCAGCACCTGCTACGGCATCTACCAACATAGTATATGAACCATTGGTAGCAGAATCTGTATCACTGATGGTTAACAATGAAGTACCAGTAGGCACTACAGGGTTAACTGAAAACCCAGAAGTCGCACCAGCAGGTACATTTGAAATTGACAACGTTACTGGATCAGTAAAGCCCAATATTGATGTAATGTCCAAATTATATTCCGCAACATCTGGTGCACATACTTCAATGGAGTCAACATCTGATTGCATTGTAAAAGTAGGATCTTGTCCACAGTTATAACAAATAATTGCAAAGTCCTGATCAGTGGCATCACCTGTGTTAGGCACGCCATCACCTGCGATATTCAATGCAGATACAGTGATGGTTAAGTCTGTTGCAGTACCGGCATCAAAAAAGACTGCCTCATAGTTATTAACTGCATCTGGAGCACCACCAGTGGCTGAAAACTGACCTGAGAATACATTACCCAAGTAAGTGTCTCCACCTGTTTCCACAGATAAATCTAAGTTATTGACTTGTGGTGAAGTACCAACTGCACCAGCCTGATCGGTATAACTCATGACGATTCTGACAGGTTTAGCAGGATCAACTGCAGAACCTATCCACTGCCACTCATCTCCCGTATCATCAAATACCACAAATTGGTCTGAGGCATACTTAAGCGTATCATCAAACATCAAACCCATATTTGGCATACCATAACCTTGGTCATTGGTAGGCAAATCACCATTGCCATCAACTCCTGTTAAGTAAGTAGGATGCGCAATTAAGTAAGATTTAACCATGGCAGGACTTGGCGTACCAAAATCACCTAACATGGTGGCTGGTGGGTTTTCCATCCAGTAGTAAATCAATGAACTGATACCAGCTACAGCAGGCGTCGAGTGTGACGTACCAGATGAAGCGCCAACTACTGTTTGGCCACTGGGTCTGAAACTATCACAAGTACCCGAACCATCACCATTTGGACCCGTTGTTATGGTTCCATGGATATGGGTTCCTGGAGCAATCACTTCAGGTTTAGTTCTACCACCTGGTGAAGGACCACGGCTTGAAAAGCCAATCACGTCCATAGCATCATCAGCACCTGTAGGGCCTACCCCACAGCCATCAGTCCAGGCACCATCTTCATCATCTGGTCTGAAGTTTTCAGAAGCACCAACGGTAATCATATTTTTACCATTACCTGGTGTACCCACAGAAGCCGAAGTTGGACCGCTGTTACCAGCAGCAAATAACATGATAACTTCTTGGTTACCAGGTTCAGTTAAATCAGCATCACGTGTTCCTACATCATAAGCTTGAGATCCATCATCATATGATCCCGCACAGCCAGAACAACCCCATGAATTAGACATGATCGCTGCGCCATTGTCTTGAACTGATTGAATGGTACCGGTATCTGTACCACCACATGCACTTAAGTCAAAACCAGGACCAAAAATCCGAGTACTACCTAAACGTGTAAATGGGTTAACCCCTTGGGTTCTGATGTAACCATTTGGATCAATATAAGGAAAACCTACACGAGACTCAAAACCACCAACGATGTTGGTGTTTAAATGTCCATGACTACCTACAGCTTCACCTGTGGCATTGGCTGTACAGTTAGCCACATGATTCAGTCGAGTCGGGTTACCGAGATCACCGAATTCATGAAAAGTAGGATCGCCAGAATTCACAGTACCATTACCAACACCTTGGTCAGTCACATCTACAATTGGATATGAAGCAGGTGTGGTTGGAAAACCTAAACCAGAAAGAAAATCAGCATAGCCTGTCATGCCTGGACCTGACATATCGCCATTGAAATCGCCAACAAGAATTTGATTTTGTACTTCATCATCTGTAGTACGCTCAAAGTACTCACCAACCCAATATGAATCTGACATGGCCAGAATTTGACTGATGTCTCCAAACCTAACAGTTACTCGCGTGCTGTTAAATTTCATGATGTGATTCCATGGAGACTCTACTTCGACAGCTAAACCATCAATGATTTGTTTACTTTGTGCTAAATTTGGGCTGTCGGTCAATTGAATGGTTACATTAACCAATTCATTGGCGTCTGCATTTTCTACCATTCTTTGTTTGATGCTGTGACCTACTTTAAACTCTTCAAAATAAGGTTCACTGAACTGCAGCACTTCACGATTAGCAGCCATTTGATTTAATACACTTCGTGATTCATCATTAACCCAGACCAAGTAACCGTTGTTTGCTACATAATGGATTAATTGAGCGCCACTGCTTTCAACTTGACTTAGCCAAGAATCTTTAATTGGGCCAACGAACTGAATGATTTGCAGCCCACTTCCAACTCCTAACAGTGAATTCTCTCCTAAGTTTAATTTACCCAATGGAATTTGAGTATCAAAAGTTAAGGCATCAAATAACAGCATGTCCATGTCATTTGAAATTGACGCTTTGCTATGTGATTTGGCGTAACTTAAAGCATCGGCTCTGGTCATGTTGTAAAGTTTGAACGATCCATAATCTTCAATCAGTTCTGCTTCCGTTGACTTGGGTAAAGTTTCACCCTTCTTAACGATTACTTTATTGCCGGCATATACAGCAGATGTAGTCAACATCTGTGCAGCCAAAGCTAAGTATAAAGGTTTTCTTGACATCTATTTGTTCCTCTTTTTAGTAATTTGCAAGCGCATTATTATTGTTTCTATGGCACCAAGAGTCAAATAAATAGTAGAAAACTTGGACAAAAATTTAAATTTTTTATTTACCACTGAGACATCTACCACAATTCTTGATGCTTACATGATTGAAATCAGTATTAAAATGGCACAAGTGACTGACTTAATTTACACAGTTCTAAACTCAAGCATTTATTTTATACTTGTATCTTCATTTCATTGGTGTCCAAACAAAACCTTATGTCACTGACTATTTCAGTTGGAAAGAAAAAACACGTTGTAACTTGAATAAATGGCCTTATAAATAGAGGGTTTTGTCATAGCATCTAAAATCATGAAAGCCTGGTTGAAAAACATACATGAGAATAAAGTATTTGAATGGTCGGTTGTCACAGTCATCATCTTGTCGGCATTATTGATCGGTGCAAAAACTTATCATTTACCACAACCATTGGTGACATTTCTGTTTTATGCTGACATTGCAATCACCCTGTTTTTTCTGCTTGAAATTTCCATTCGCTTTTTTGCTTCTGACGACAAAAAGAACTTTTTTAAAAATGGCTGGAATATTTTCGATACCCTGATAGTTGTGGTGAGCTTGATCCCAATTCAGGATTCAGAGATGGCATTGATTGGCCGCTTAGTCAGGGTGTTTAGGGTCTTGAGAATGATCTCAATAGTTCCCGAATTGCGCATCTTAATAAATTCATTGTTAAAAGCCATGCCACAACTGTCATATGTGATGTTGTTAATGTTCATCATATTTTATATTTACGGCGCAGTAGGCAGTTTCTTCTTTAACCAAATCAATCCAGTCTTATGGGGCGACATTGCCACCAGTATGCTGACTTTATTTCGTGTCATGACATTCGAAGATTGGACCGACGTCATGTATGAAACTATGGGGACTTATCCATTAAGCTGGTCATTTTACTTATCTTTCATATTTTTCACTGCATTTGCTTTTTTAAACATGGTGATTGGTATAGTAGTCAGTGTACTTGAGAAAGAAAACGCAGCCCATGATCGTCAGGTTTTACTTGAACAGAGTGAAGAGAAAATGTCTCAGCTTGATGAAATACAACACGAATTGGATGAGATTAAAGCTTTAATAAAAAATTTAAAAGAATCAAAAACCTGACTCATTTTACAATCCGAATCAGGTCTTTCAAAAATATCAGTTCAAAAGTTCAACAAAGTTGCATGGTTTATGTGTGCTGTCTAGTTGTTCAGATAGAATTTTAGCCCATGCTGTTTGACATGCACCTGTTGAACCAGGGATGGCAGCGACAAGTGTTCGATTTGAAATACCAGCCAACACCCTGGATTGAATGGTAGAGGAGCCAATCTCTTCGAATGATACTTGCCTAAACAATTCACCAAAACCAGGGATTTTTTGAATCAACAAAGGAGCAATGGCATCTGGTGTCACATCTCGTTGAGCAAACCCAGTACCACCGGTAATCAACACCACATTAATTTCAGCATGATGTATCCAATTAGAAACCACTGCCCTGATGTGAAATAAATCATCTTTCACAATTTGGTGAAACAACACATGATGACCATCGTCTTTGGCACAAGATTCTAATTTTTTTCCTGAAGTATCTGTTTCAAGAGTGCGGGTATCACTCACGGTTAAGATGGCAATGTTTAAAACTGTTTTTGACATATTCAGATTGACTGTTTTCCTGTTTGAATTTCGATTATAACCAATGACAAATAAAAAGGGGCTATTTAGCCAATGAGTCAATGGCATCTTGCAATCCATTCAGGTTCAACGGATACATCTGTTGATTAACCAATTGATGTATTATTTGGGTTGAATGGGTATAGGACCAATAGTCCTCGGGCACAGGGTTCAACCAAACCAAACTCTTCCACTGATTGGTTAACCTTTGCATCCATGCCAAACCAGACTCTTCGTTCATATGCTCAACACTGCCAAAATTTTCTGTGATTTCATAAGGGGACATGGCTGCATCGCCCACTATCATGACATGGTAGTCATTGCCAAAAGTGTGTAAAACATCCCATGTACTTATGTTTTCTTGCCACCGACGGCTGTTGTCTTTCCACAATTTTTCATACACACAATTGTGAAAGTAAAAATACTCTAAATGTTTAAACTCAGACTTAACTGCAGTAAAGAGTTCTTCACATTGTTGGATGTGATGGTCCATTGAACCACCCACATCAAAAAAGACCAACAACTTCACTGCATTGTGTCGTTCAGGTCGCATTTTTAAATCCAAGAGACCTGCATTGTTGGCCGTTGATTTTATGGTATTGGCTAAATCTAATTCGTCGGCGGCACCCGTTCGAGCAAATTTTCTTAATTTTCGCAAAGCCATTTTCATGGAACGGGTATTGAGTTCTGCTTTGCCATCTAAATTTCTAAATTCGCGCTTTTCCCACACCTTTGTGGCACGATTGTGCTTTCCTTTACCACCTATTCTGACACCTTCTGGATTATACCCACC
>JBPOFV010000054.1:0-10377 GCA_051252335.1 Marinicella sp.
CCCCTCATAACAAAAAAACATTTGCCTGTTTTTTTTAAATCATGTTACATTACGAGCAAATCACACATAAACGACATGAAAAATATCGCCGACAACTTGTTTTTAACTAACAGCTCATTGCCAATCAGCAATGCAGTGGTTGTTCGTCGTCGCCGTCCGGTAAAGATAATGGAGCTCTTTGGCTAGACGTGTGATTTAAATAAACTCATTTTAAAAACCCGGCCAAAGAGCCGGGTTTTTTTATACCCCGCTTTTTGGCTTTATTAAGAAACCTCTGGAGAGGATTGAATATGATAAAGCATTTTTTAACCACTGAAGACTGGAATCAAGCAGAACTTGAATCGCTGCTTGACGCTGCCGGTTACCTTAAAACCCAACCCATTCAAAATCATTTGGCCGGCAAGTCCATTGCACTGCTGTTCCTTAATCCTTCCATGCGTACCCGCACATCATTTGAACTGGGCATACAACAGTTGGGTGGTATGGCCATCGTTCTACAACCAGGACAAGATGCATGGGGCATTGAATTCGAACCAAATGTGGTGATGGATGGTGATGCCGAGGAACACATCAGGGAAGTGGCTGGTGTGCTGTCATCCTACGTCGATATGATTGGCATCAGGGCTTTTCCTGCTTTTAAGAATTGGTCACAAGATCGTTTGGATCTCAAGATCAAGGGCTTGGCAGCGCATGCCAGTGTGCCAGTCATTAACATGGAAACCATTGTCCACCCCTGTCAGGAATTGGCTTTGATGATGACCATGAAGAATCACCTGAAATCGGTGGCCAAGAAGAAATTCCTGTTAACCTGGACGTATCACCCCAAGCCGTTGAACACTGCGGTGGCCAATTCCGGTTTATTAATCAGCAGCAAGTTTGGAATGGATGTCACTTTATTGTGTCCCAACGAGCACTATCTGCTGGATCCTCATTATCTTAAAGTCGCTGAAGCCCAGTGTGCTGTCCATGGCTCTTCATTCAGCATCACCCATGATATTGAACAAGCCTATACTGATGCTGATTTTGTTTACGCCAAAAGTTGGGGTGCCTTGCCATTTTATGGTGATCCTGAAGCCGAGTATGAACAAAGGAGACAATACAAACACTTCATGGTTGACAGCCAAAAAATGGCCTTGACCAATCAAGCCAAATTCAGTCACTGCCTACCCTTGCGAAGAAACATCAAAGCCACCGATGAAGTGTTGGACGCTGATTATTGCGTTGCATTGGAAGAAGCCGAAAACCGCTTGCATGTGCAAAAAGCACTGATGCTTGAGTTAATGAATCAAGAATTGAATATAAATAATTAAGGAATTTACCATGAAAAAGAAAATCATTGTCCTGGCATTCTCTGGCGGTTTAGACACCAGCTATTGTCTCCATCAACTGGCCCAACAAGGCCATCAGGTCCACACCGTTTTTGTTAATGCCGGTGGGGTGTCAGCACAAGAAGTACAAGCCATCGCAGATCGCGCCGAAAAACTCGGCACGACCCAACACCACACCATCAACGCCCAACAAGCGATTTGGGACGAGTTTGTTCAGCCATTGATTTGGTCGAAAGCAAAAATGCGTGACGAATACCCTTTGTTGTGTTCGGATCGCTATGTGATCGTCAAGTTATGTTTACAGCTGTGTGACCAATTGAACACCACGTATTTTGCGCATGGTTGCACCGCCATGGGTAATGACCAGTTTCGATTTGACCAAACAGTTCACTCCTTTGGTGACTATCAAATCGTGGCCCCAATCAGGGATTTACAAGCTCAGGTTTCAGGCAACATCAGAGACCATGAATTGTGGGTACTCAAAGAAGCAGGGTTTGCCATGTCTGGCCAACATGAGAAATATTCAATCAATGAAAACATGTTGGGCGTGACCATATCGGGCAGTGAGATTGATCAGTTCCAAGCACCCACGGAAGACAGCCTGTGCTGGGTTAAAACCAGAAACCATTGGCCGACTGAATCCTTGCAGTTACAGCTTGGATTTACCGCTGGTATCGCCACGCACTTGAATGGTCAGGCAATGGCTGGGCCAGAATTGTTACAAACAATGAATACCCAACTGGCGGCTTATGGTGTCGGTAGACACATTTATACCGGTGATGTCAGTATTGGTCTGAAAGGGCGTATTGTCTTTGAATGTCCGGGTATTGATGGATTAATGCAAGCCCACAAAGCTTTAGAAGATTTGGTAAATTCCAAATTACAGAATCAATTCAGAGCGCACATGGCAGAACGTTGGGCTGAATTGGTTTACCAGGGATTTTTCTATGAGCCGCACAAACAAGACATTGAAGCCTATTTAGCCAGTTCACAGTCCCATGTGACTGGTACAGTCACGCTCAGCACCTCAGGTGGTTATGTCTTAGCTACTGCAGTTGAATCGCCATTCATTGTTCAAGATGATCAGTCAGTGTATGCCCAATCAGCTGCATGGTCACCTGAAGAAGCGTTGGGCTTTATCAAGCTCACAGGACAAAGTGCCACGCTAGTTAATCAAGTCAGGAGAGTCTCATGAACCCAGCCGTCTTAAAAAGCTCCCTGGCTCCTGCGGATTCAATGCTATGGCCTGTGATTAAAAAGCACCTGTCTTTTTTAATCAGCCAAGACACTTGTAATCCGCCGCGTAAAATTAAATTCACAGATCACTTGTTTGTCAAACTTGAGGCTTTCTTTAAAACACACAATTTCACAGTAACCATGGCAGATTTTGGCCAAGGTCATGTGGCCTTTTATGCTGTAAGAGGGTGTCCTGAGGTGTTGTTCAATGTGCACTTGGATACTGTCCCTGTATCTTCAGGTTGGGCGCATGATCCGTTCACTTTAACTGAATTTGAAGGCCGACTGTATGGGCGAGGTACTTGTGACATCAAAGGCGCTGCAGCTTGTTTGATGAGTTTGGCAGAAACGGTTGGTGAGGACATGGCAGTGTTATTCACCACCGATGAGGAAGGCGCTAACAACTGTTGTATCAAGCATTTTATCGATGGTCATGATTTATCAAGATATCAACAAGTGATAGTCGCAGAGCCAACTCAGTGCTTGGCAATCACAGCACATCGTGGATATGTGTCAGCCCATGGAGAATTCAATGGTCTCAGTGGTCACTCATCATCGGTTGACGCGCTTCAGGGTAATGCGGTTCATCAAGCCAATCAATGGTTGAGTGGGGTATTACAAACAGCTGCAGCCGCACAAAGTACCAACAATCCAGCGGGTATTTGTTTCAATCTGGGATACATCAAAGGTGGTGAAAAAAACAACATGATTGCTGAACAGTGTCAATTGGGATTCAGCATCAGGGTGCCAGCAGGTTCATCTTCTCAACAGATTTATCAGTCCTTGGTCAATGAAGCCAGTGATTCAGTCCAATGGCATTGCTCCTTATTGGCACCTGCTTTACCAGGGCAGAAATCTGGAAATTCAAAAGCCAAGCAATTTTGCCAACAACACAGTTTACAAATGGGTGAGCCAGTTGATTTTTGGACTGAAGCTTCCTTGTTCAGCCAAGCCGGCATTCCTGCTCTGGTACTGGGCCCTGGTGACATTGCACAGGCTCATACTGTAGATGAATGGGTGGCGCTTGATCAATTGTTGCTTTGTTATCAAATTTATCAAGGAATGTTGTCATGAAAAGTGAATCAAACCAAAAGCAGCTGAATCGAAAAATCATTCACAGTGCGTTGAATCAATTGACCAACAGTCATGAGGCCAAGCATTACCTCAGTCGTTATCAAAACCATGAAGACATCAATTTTGCTGTGGTTAAAGTGGGTGGCGGTACATTGGCAGATGAGCTTGAGATTTTGTCTGAATCATTGGCGCTACTGGCTAATTTAGGATTGAGCCCCATCGTTATTCATGGTGCTGGCGTGCAATTGGACGCAGGTTTACAAAAAGCTGGGATTGAAACCATTAAAAAAGACGGTTTACGCGTCACTGATAAAGCCTGTATGCAAGTGGTCAGACCCATCATGTATCAAGTCAACCAACAGTTGGTCAGTGCACTGGAATCACAGGGTGTCAGGGCCACTGGGGTAGTACATGGTGTCTTTGAGTGTGATTACTTGGATCAAGAACAGTTGGGCCTGGTGGGCGAAGTACAAAAAATTCACCTGTCACCTATTAAGCAAGCCTTACAAACTGGCGCCATTCCGGTACTGAGTTGTTTGGGCGAAACTTCATGTGGACAAGTGGTGAACATCAATGCCGATGTGGCGACTCGTGAATTGGTGTGGCAGATCAACCCGCATAAAATCATCTTTGTGACCCCAACTGGAGGAATTTTGAATGGTCATGATGAAATTATTTCCGCCATCCAATTGAACAATGACTTTGAACAACTGAATCAAGAAGCTTGGTTACATTCAGGGATGAAACTGAAGTTACAACAAATCAAAGACATGTTGGCACCGATGGACATCAGTCATTCGGTGTCGATCACCTCGAGTAAAAATCTGGCCAGAGAACTGTTCACCCACAAAGGCGCCGGTACATTCATCAACATGGGAGAACAGATTGCAGAAAGCGAGCAGATGAGCGCTGAGCTTGAAGTGGCCTTGAATACCGTGTTTGAAAATGCTTTTGGTCGAAGCTTTAAGCCTAAGTTTTTAGCTGGGCTACAAATCAAAAAGATCTATTTGGCAGCATCTGGCAGAGCTGCGGCGGTGGTGACTCATGGCTTCAGAGGGCAGGCTTATTTACATAAATTTGCGGTGACTAAAGCCGCACAAGGTGAAGGTTTGGCTGCCAGTTTATGGCAACAAATCAAAGCCAATCATCCACAATTATACTGGCGTTCACGCATTCAGAACGACATCAACGGCTGGTATTTCAAGCAAGCAGATGCTTCAGTAAAATCGACATCTGGAGCATGGGTTGGTTTTTCCTGTGGGCTGTTTCCAGCTGAGTCTTTGGACTGTTTACAACAAGCCTTCTTGGCAGATTCTGGCTGGGTACAGCCAAACGATGAATGCACAGAAAACACAGCGCTCAAAATCACGGGGGTTCAACATGCCTGATGTGATCAATGCAGCTATTCTGGGAGCCCGTGGCTATGTCGGTGTGGAGTTGATTCAATTATTAGATGCACACCCAAAAGTAAACCTTCAGGCGGTATATTCTCGCTCATATGAAGGGCAAAAAGTGTGTGAGGTGGTAGCTGGGTTTTCTGATCCTGAATTAAGTTATCAAGCCGGCGATTTTTCAAGCTTGAAAGCAATGCATTTGGATGTATTATTTCTGGCATTACCCGATGGTGTTGCCAAAAGGCATGATCACCTGTGGTTATCAATGGCCGAAGAATCAGGCACGATCATCATTAATCTCAGTGCGGATTATCGTTTTGATGATACCTGGGTTTATGGTCAAGCAGAGACCCAGGCAGAACAACTCAAGCAGGCCAAATTGATTGCCAATCCCGGCTGCTATGCCACCGGTCTACAAATGGGTTTACGTCCACTGTTACCTTATTTGCAATATGGTGATGTACCGACTGCTTTTGGCGTGTCAGGATACAGTGGTGCTGGCACCAGTCCTTCAGATAAAAACAATGCAGATCGCTTAATGGATAATCTATTGGCTTATAAACCCACGGGGCATACTCACGAGAATGAAGTGAGTCATGTGTTGCAACATCAAATCCGATTTATGCCGCATGTGGCATCGCACTTCAGGGGTATTCACCTGACAATTTCAGGTAAGTTAGAGCAAAACCTAACGGCACATACGCTGTATGAATTGTTTGAACAGACCTACCAAGGCATGCCATTGATTCAAGTGCAACAGCAACCACCTGAAATTCAACAAATCAAAAACCAACACCACTTGATCATTGGTGGTTTTGCTTGTTCTGAAATGGAACAGGGACACTTTGTTTTGTCTGTTTGTCTGGATAATTTAATGAAAGGTGCCGCCACTCAAGCGGTTCAAAACATGAACTTCGCATGTGCAGCATCTTTTGGCACTCAACCTTTAACAGGAATTAATTATGAACAGTGAAACAAATACAACCAAGCAACCATCAGTTCTGTGGTCGGGTGAAGAACAAGCCATGGACAATGAGGTCATGAACTACATGGCTGGCGATGATGTTGAATTGGACCAATCCTTTTTGTTATATGACATTCAGGGCACTCAAGCACATTTGGTGGGCTTGGCAGAGATTGGTGTCATCACTAAGGATGAACTGGAACAGTTTTCATTTGCTTTAAAAGCATTAAAAACTGCTTATCTCGATAAAACATTTGTGCTGGACCAGCGTTTTGAAGACGGTCATTCAGCGATTGAGTTTTATTTGACTGAACAGCTTGGAGAGCTGGGTAAGAAAGCCCACACCGGCCGTTCCAGGAATGATCAGGTTTTGACTTGTTTGCGTCTGTTTATGAAAGACCAAATGGGCTTGTTAAAAACCGAAGTGCTGGCAGTGATAGATGCCTTGTTTTCACTGGCTGAGCAACATCAAAATACTCTGATGCCTGGTTACACTCACTTACAAAGAGCGATGCCAACCACTGTGGCCGTTTGGATATTGGGTTTGGCTGAAAGCCTGATGGACGATGTACAACATTTAAACCACATGACCAACTTATTGGATGCTTCGCCTTTGGGTACCGCAGCTGGTTTTGGTGTACCTTTGCCTTTGGCCAGAGCAACCAGTGCTCAAGCAATGGATTTATCTAGGGTACAGATCAACCCAGTCAGTGCACAGAATTCACGCGGAAAATATGAACTGATGACCTTGCATGCTTTGTCATATTTAATGTCAGATGTTCGTAGGTTCGCATGGGATCTGAGCTTGTTTATGACCAGTGAATTCAACTTCATTAAACTGGCCTCATCACACACCACCGGCTCCTCTATCATGCCCAATAAAAACAACCCTGATGTGGTTGAATTGATGCGCGCCGGATTATCAGTGATTGAAGGCGCAATCCAACAAATCCAATCACTACTGTCCCTTCCCAGTGGTTACCAAAGGGATTTACAGCTCAGTAAAGAACCCCTGATCAAAGGCATGGAAATGACCCGCAAAACCTTCGCCTTGTTGCCTGGGCTATTGCAAGCCATGCAATTCAATGCAGATCAAATGAAAGCCGCCATCACCCCTGAAATGATGGCCACCGATCAAGCCCTGCACAAAGTCAAACAAGGCCAATCCTTCCGCGAAGCCTATCTAGACTCAAAGCAAGATGAAGACTTGATCATCACTGCCGAACAATCCATCGCCGATCGGGTGTCACTGGGCGGTGCGGCTAATTTGGGCTTGGAGTTGTTGAAAGAGAGGTTGGAAGAACTCAAAAAATAAAAGTGTTATTGCGAGGGAGGAACGACCGTGGCAATACCCAAAGGGCTGACCCTCTCATGAATCTGGCTAGCCGTTTTGAGATTGCCACGTCGCTTCGCTCCTCGCAATGACTCCAGATTTTTATCATCCTGAGCGCAGCCGAAGGATCTCGTGATGAAATGCTGAACACAAATAAACAGAGAATACATGGGCGGTGGAAGATTCTTCCACTCGAACCTCGGTCGGAATGACAGCTTTTTATTTTAGTTATCACGTGGACTGTTGGAAATTCTTCGACTTCACTTTGTTACGCTCAGAATGACAAATTCTATTGTGAATATAATTCAGTCCTAACCTCAATCTTATTATGCAGCGTTCGGTGTACGGGGCATTTATCAGCTATCACCAACAAGCGATCAATCTGTTCTTGGCTTATATCTCCGACAAATTTAATCTCGCGTTGGATCACATCCACTTGGGGGTGATCATCATCGCAGGCTTGGCAGTCAGCGCCATGCTCGCGGTTGTGTGACAGATTCACTGTGACATTGTCCATTGGGATTTTTTTCAAGTTAGCGTACATTCTTAAGGTCATGACGGTGCAGGTACCGAGTGCTGCTAACAGGTGTTGGTAGGGGTCGGGACCGCTGTTAGTACCTCCGACTTTAAGTGGTTCATCGGCCAGCCATTGGTGTGAGGTGGTTTGGACATCGCATTTAAATTGGTGGTCTATTTCGCTGACGCGAACTTGGTTGTTGGGTAGGATTAGTTTTGTTGGCAGTTCATCATTTTTAATTTCAATGAATTTCTCTGACCAAGTAGCAATGACTTTTGCCGCATAAGCGGCGTCATTTTTGTTGGTCAATAGGTGATTGGCATGGTCTAAGCTGACAAAGCTCTTTGGGTGTTTGGCAGCCACATAGATTTTCTCAGCTTCATGAATTGAAACTGTTTCATCCACCGGTGAATGCATCACCAGTAAGGCTTTTTTCAATTGGCTGATGTGGTTGGTGTCTTGTTGGTTCAAATCATCAATGAATTGTTTTTTGATTTTAAACGGTCGACCACCCAGATTCACATCGGCTTCGCCCTCGGCATCAATGGTGTCGAGATCACATTCAAATAAATGCTTAACGTGTGAGGCATCGGCTGGGGATCCGATGGTCACCACTGCCTTGGCTGCCGGAATTTGCGCCGCGGCTTTCAGCACGGCCGCGCCACCGAGGGAGTGGCCAATCAGGATGCTCGGTGCTTGGTAATTTTCGCTCAAATAATTGGCAGCTGCCATCAAGTCATCGACATTGGATGAGAAGTTGGTGTTGGCGAAATCGCCATCGGAGTTACCCAGACCAGTGAAATCAAATCGAAACACAGCAAAGCCCAATTCGACCAAAGCATTACTGATGTGTGAGGCTGCTATAAAGTCTTTGCCACAGGTGAAACAATGGGCAAATAACACAAATGCTTTGCTGTTGGCTTCTTGTTGTTCAAGCAGGCCGGAAAGTTCGCCTTGGCTGCCTGGGAATTTGATCGGTGTTTTTATCATGCTTGCCCCTGGTTATGATGTGCTGTTGTTAACAGACCATTTTAGCAGTGATTACTTTCAGGAGATTTTTTCAGTTTAAACGGTATCGCATAAGGCAATGTATTCTCATCATTGATAATTTATCTAGAAGTAGAAATTAGGCTTCGGCTCCGCTCAGCCAGCGTGGGTTGATAATTCACCGATGTGTACTGTAGGCTTCGGCTCCGCTCAGCCAGCGTGGGTTGATAATTCACCGATGTGTACAGAAGGCTTCGACTCCGCTCAGCCAGCGTGGATTGATAATTCACCGATGTGTACTGAAGGCTTCGGCTCTGTTCAGCCAACAATATGCAGTGAGAGCCCGTTCACTGAGCGGAGCCGAAGTGTGAGGTCTTTAAAATATCAAATTAAAATGGATGGTGATGGCCACAGTGAGGAATCAAATGTTGGCCGCTTAATGGCGCGAATGAACACCTATACAGGCGTCTCTGACAATAATGGTTAGTCAGGAATTTCATGCAGTGTTCATGGCTCTCAGGTAGAATGTAACTTTGATTTTGAGAAAGACCATGATTCAACACGAAAGCCTGAATGTCTATGGTGAAGTATTAGAACCTTGTGGTGAAGATCCTGTGACTGGGTTTTTCCGTGATGGTTGTTGTAACACGGCGGACGAAGATCAGGGCATGCATACAGTCTGTGTGCAATTAACGGCTGAGTTTTTGAATTTTTCAAAACAAGCCGGCAATGATTTATCCACCCCACATCCCGAGTTTGATTTTCCTGGTTTGGTGCCTGGTGATCGGTGGTGTTTGTGTGCTCTGCGGTGGTTGCAGGCTTATGAAGCCGATGCCGCTCCACGGGTGTTTGTCAGAAGCACTCATATGAGAACATTGGATGTTATTGAGTTGAGTTTACTTAGAAAATTTGCAGTTGATCTTCAGTGAAATAAATTTTAGACTTTTCTTCGCTTCAGTAATTTCATCATGGGCTGCCAGCTGAGAATCAACAAGGCAGACCAGATGCCAGTAAACGCCACTTTGTGCCCAAAACTGAAAACTTCACCATAAAACAAGACAGCAATTAAAAAACTGATGGTGGGTGCAATGTATTGTAAAAATCCAACTGCGGTTAATGTCAGGCGTTTGGCTGCATAATTAAAACCAATCAGTGGCAGGATGGTGATCAAGCCTGAGAACACCAGTAACCACAGCGTACTGTTGTCAGTTAAAGTACTGGTTTCACTACCAGATGTTATGTTCAAGAAAATCAGTGCAGGTAACATCAGCAAAGCCGTTTCCCAAAACAGTCCGATCAAAGGTCTGACATCCAGTTTTTTTCTGACCAAGCCATACAAACCAAAGGTAACTGCCAGAGCCAAAGCAATCCAAGGTGGCTCGCCAATAAATATACCCAAGTAAACAGTGGTTGATGCGGCAATAATCAATGCGATGACTTGAACTTTGTTCAGCCGTTCATGTAAAAACAACATGCCCAGAAAAATATTGACTAAGGGGTTGATGAAGTAACCGAGCGAAGTGGCCAGAATTTGACCATCATTG